>JBBQKP010000098.1:0-12178 GCA_038326995.1 Tepidisphaerales bacterium | reverse complement strand
TTGTGCGTGTTCATACGCAAGTCGCGGCACCGGAAAGGCATGAGGAATGGACGATCTGTGCACTCGGCTGAAGTGTGACCGAACGATGAAGCACGAGGCCGGTCGTGAATTTTGTGTGCGGTGCTACCAATCTGCGAGATGCGCGTACATACTTTGCAGAGATCCGTTCACCTACCAAACCTTTCAGGAGATCGCCATGACCCGCCGTTTGAAAAACATCCTCGCCGCCTGCTGCGTCGCAGCCGCGGCAATCGTTGTCGCCCCGATCGTCGCAATGCAGTCCACAGCGCTGGCGAGGCAAGGGGCGCAGCAGGCCGTCACGCTTAAGGTGGGCGACAAGGCACCCGCGCTGACAGGCACGACGTGGGTGAAGGGTGAACCCGTGAAGGAGTTCGAGCCGGGCAAGGTGTACATCATGGAGTTCTGGGCGACATGGTGCGGGCCTTGCATCACGGCGATGCCTCACCTGTCTGAAACCGCAGCGAAATACAAAGACAAGGGCGTCGTCGTCATTGCACAAAATATTTGGGAACGCGACGACAGCAAGGTGAAGCCGTTTGTTGAAAAGATGGGCGACAAGATGGCGTTCGCCGTCGTCATGGACGACAAGTCGTCGAACAAGGAAGGCGTGATGGCGACGACCTGGATGCGCGCGGCCGGGCGAGACGGAATCCCGACGTCGATGATTGTCGATCAGAAGGGCGTTCTCGCGTGGATGGGTCATCCCTCGCAGCTGGATGCAGTGCTTGAGAAAATCGTCGAAGGAAAGTACGACGCCAAGACTGAAGGGTCATTGCAGGAGAAAAAGGAAAAGGCCAATCAGGCACTCGGCGAGGCAATACAGGCGGGTGACATCGACAAGGCGATGGTGCTGATCGATGATTTCGCAAAAATCGAACCCTCGCTGGCCGACCGTGTGCCGCTGATTAAGTTCTCGATCTACCTGCAAGCCGGGCAACCGGAGAAGGCGTACGCGATGACCGACGCCGTGGTCGCGTCCAAGGCGAGTGCGAGCGAACTGAATGAGATTGCCTGGGCGATTTTGACTGAAGAAAGCGTGACCAAGCGTGACCCCGTGGCCGCCGAAAAGCTTGCGACCAAGGCCGTTGAGCTTACGAATCGCAAGGACGCAGGCATTCTGGATACGCTTGCGAAGGCGAAGTTCGAGCAGGGCCATCACGATGATGCGATCGCAGTGCAGAAGGAAGCGATCGTCGCCGCTGCTGACGATATGAAGGAAGAGCTGCAGGAAACGCTCAAGACCTACGAAGCGGCAAAAAAGTAAGACGTCGGGAAGTAAGACGTCGGGAAATAAGACGCCGTTCGAATAAATCAGGCTCCATAGCACGTAAGTGAAAATTCAAACGCGACGGCCGTCAAACGCCGTCGCGTTTTTGCGTGCGTTTTTATCTTCGATTTTTACTTGTTGGACGCACGCGCGCGCAGAGCGTACTGTTTTCAATCATGGCAATTCCGCTTTCCAAGCCCGACATCACGCAGAAAGAAATCGATGCGGTGGTCCAGGTCATGCGCAGCAACACGCTGTCGATCGGCCCTCGCCTGGAAGAGTTTGAAGAGAAGGCGGCGAAGATCGCGGGGCGTGACTACGCCGTGGGCGTTTCGAGCGGCACGACGGGCCTGCACTGCGCGATGCTGGCGGCGGGAATTCGCGCGGGCGATGAAGTTTTGACGACGCCGTTCAGTTTTGTCGCCAGTGCGAATTGCATTTTGTTCGTCGATGCGATTCCGAAATTCGTCGACATCGACCCCAAGACGCTCAACGTGGATGTCGCAAAGTTAGAGGCCGCGATCACGGACAAAACGCGCGCGATCGTCGCCGTCGAGACCTTCGGCCATCCGGGCGGAATGATCGAGCTGGAACGCATCGCACAAAAGAACGAACTGGTCATGATCGAAGATTGCTGCGAAGGCTTCGGCGGTAAACAAAAAGACCGCTCCATCGGCAGCTTCGGCAGGGCGGGCGTTTTCGGGTTCTATCCGAACAAGCAGATCACCACAGGCGAAGGCGGAATGATCGTCACCGACGACACACGCTTCGCTCAGATGTGCAGGTCGCTTCGCAATCAGGGACGAGACGGCATGAGCTGGCTCGCGCACCAACGGCTCGGCTATAACTATCGTCTGTCTGAAATGAACGCGGCAATGGGGAGTGTGCAATGCGACCGGATCGAAGAAATTCTAGAGGCACGCCGCCGCGTGGCGCACACGTACATCGACCGATTGATGACAAGTCGTTATCTGATTTTGCCGACGATTCGCGAAGACGAGCACATGAGCTGGTTCGTGTTTGTCGTGCGGCTCAATGACTTGTTTGAGCCGGGCGATCGCGACGAAGTTATGCGGCAGCTTCGCGCGGCGAATATCGGCTGTAACAATTACTTCCCGCCGATCCATTTGCAGCCCTACATGCGAGAGAAATTCGGTTTCAAGCCGGGCGACTTCCCGGTAGCCGAACACGTGGCGGCACGGACGCTTGCGTTGCCGTTTTATAACACGCTGGTTGCTGACGATATCGAACTCGTATGCGTCACGCTGGAGAGGATTTTGGCGGGGATCATGTCGGTCCGGAAGAAGTGAATCTCGAAATGTTTTGATTAGAAATAGACCGCCCACACACGCGAAGGTACGTGGGCGTTGAATTTTGAGAGCAGCCGTCTCTGCAAGGCGAGTCTATAGAACAGTATTACCGGCGCTACGGCGTTCTGTGATCGAGACCTCGCCGAAACTGTTGAAGAGCGAAGCACGAACGGTGAATAAGGTGGAAGTGAAGCTGTCGAAGTCTTCGCCGCCCTGAAGGCGCTGCTCGCCGAGTGTAACGACATTCCGAAGGGTCAGGCCGTCCGGAATTTTAATCAGACGATAAAAAGACGACTTTTGTTGTGAGAATCGCGGATCACGAAGAATCTCCAAAAGTGGGGGTGTGCCAACAGAAATGGCGTCACAGATGTGCGATTGACTATCGACGTCGACGGTTTGCTCGTTTGCTAAGCGTCAAAGGCCCGCGACGGGGATACACAAACTGAGTCCGATTTCCAAAAATATTATCAGTCTTCGACAGATGACCAATGATAAACGATAATTTAGTGCAACTCGCGCACAATCCGCGCGTATAATAAAATCAGTGGAAGTCCGCGCTGTTCCAAAAAAATCAGTCGTCCGTTCGGATTGGTCCGGTGAAGTTTAGATCCTCAGCCTCTGGCCGAAGACGAGTCGTCATCGGTCATAAAGCTGAAAACTGATTCGCACAATAGTCATGCTTCGTTAGTGCATCGCACCAACTGTCTGCAGCTTGATCAACCCTTTTCTCTATTGGAGTCTCTGTATGTCGTCTTCATCACGTCGGGCTTCCAAGCCAAGTGGTTCGTTCTCACACGTCGCGCACCCCGCCATAACACTCGCCGCACTCGCGGCGATGGCTTTCGGCGGGCTTAGCCATTCGCTATCTGCTGTCCTACTGGCACAATCCCAGCCGAGTGTTCAGCCGAATGTTCAGCCGGGCGAGAAGAAGGCTGGAGCGCTTCCCGCGTTCGCGGAAGTGATCGGCGACATGAAGCCCACTACTGCGGGTGGGCTGTTTACGTTCTACACCTTTGACGGCACTGACCCGTCGAAAGACGCGACCAAAATTCTGGCCCAGATCCCCAAGGCTCTGCTCGGCAAGGATATGATGCTCGCCACTGGAATCTCTCGCGGCAGCAGCATGGGCATGCCCGCGGGAACGGATCTGGTTCGTTTCGAAGTCTCTGGCAATCGCCTTCTGATTTCCCTACCCGATGTCCGGCAAAAGCAGTCGAAAGACCGCGCCATCACCGGTGCGGTCGAGGCGACCTACACCTCGGGCTACCTGGCGATCCTGCCGATCATCACCCGCGCGGACAGTGGCGATCCGGTTGTGGACTTCACCAGTTTCTTCGCACAAGCAGGACGCTTCGCCGGACTCGGCGATGTCGATCCGCGTCGGGGCGGGCTGGTCCGTTATTCGGCCATCAAAAGCTTTCCGCAAAACGTGCTCGTGCAGGTTGAAGTGCTTACCGCCGGCCCGACTGGCGGCGGAACCGTGGGCGTGGGCTACTCGTTCCGCCTCTTGCCTGATCTGGCCCGCCAAAGTTACAAGCCTCGCGTCGCCGACGAGCGTGTCGGCTACTTCACCACCGTCAGGCAGGATTGGAACGCGGGTTATAACGAGCGCGAAAACCTCGTCCGCTATATCAACCGCTGGAACTTGCAGAAAAAAGACCCGACGCTCGAACTCAGCCCGCCTGTCGAGCCCATCGTGTTCATCATTGAAAAGACCGTGCCGCTTCAATGGCGCAGGTTCGTTCGCGAAGGCATCGAAGAATGGAACAAGGCCTACGAAGCCGTCGGAATCACCGGCGCAATCGTTGTCTATCAGCAGACCGACGACAACGAATTCAAGGACATCGATCCCGAAGACGCGCGCTATAACTTCTTCCGCTGGATCGTCACGGGCCGCGGCTTTGCGATGGGCCCGAGCCGTCCCGATCCGCGTACGGGCGAAATTCTCGACGCCGACATCATCTTCGACGACAGCATGGTGCGGTTTTATCAGCAGGACCTGACCAACTTGCTCGGGCCTCAAGCCCTGGCCACCTTGTACGGGCCGGGCGTGATCAGCTTTCTTGAGCAAAACCCCAAGTTCATCCCGACTGGCATGACCCTGGCGGACGTTCAGGAGACGGCCAGCGAGATGCGCCGGCACGCGTCGATCGGCGCGGGAAACTCGTTGGCTGAAAACACCGAGCTCCTCACAGATTCAGGCGATGCCGTCCCCGCACCATCGTCACTTGCAAGATTCAGCTCGAATACGAATCCCTTGTCTAATCCGCAAGCCTGTACCTACGCGCAGGGCTTGCAGCAGCAAATGTACATGCTGGGCATGATGGCGACGCAAGCCGCTGCAGTCCCTGCTGCCGAGCGCAAGGTGCCCGAGCGGCTCATCGGTCAGATGGTCAAAGACATCACAAGCCATGAAGTCGGGCACACGGTGGGCCTGCGACACAACTTCATCGCCAGCACCTGGTTGTCTCCCGATGAAATCAAGACGCGACGCGACGCGGGTAACAACGAGGCGACCTTCGCTTCGACCATGGACTACAACGCGCTGCTGCTTTTCCCCGGCGACAAAATCGAAACCGTAAAAGCGATCACCAGTCCCGTCATCGGACCTTACGACATGTGGGCGATCGAGTACGGCTACAAGTCGCCCGGCGCGGGTGAAAATGAGGCGGGTCTGCTCAGCAAGATCGCGCAGAGATCCAACGAGCCGGGCCTCGCATTCTCCACTGACGAAGATGTAAACGGATTCTCTTCGCCCGACCCACGCAGCAACCGCTGGGACATGTCCAGCGACCCGATCGCATGGGCTCAGGGACAGGCCAAACTCGCGGACGAAATGCTCGCGACGTTCGACCAGTGGGCAGTCGGCAAGGACGAGCCGCAGCACTTCCTTCGCGGCGCGTTTTTGTCGCTCATGTCCGACAAGGTTCGCAGCTTCGCATATGTATCGCGCATCATTGGCGGTCAGGAGTTCAACCGCAACCGCGCTGGCGATCCGAATGCCAAGGCGCCGCTGACTCTCGTACCTGCCGCCAAGCAGCGTGAAGCGTTGGAAGTCCTCGCCGCCAGCGTGTTCAACGACGAATTCATCAAGGTGACTCCGGAGTTGCTCAACCGTCTGACGGTGCCGCGTAACTATGACGAAGGATTCGCGTCGCCCGCGTCGCGAATCGACTTCCCCGTTCACCAGACGATGCTCTCGCTTCAGACCGCTGCATTGATGCCCCTGGTTAGTCCTCAGGTTCTTCAGCGCGTGTACGATGCGGAACTTAAGACTGCAGTGGATGACAAGTTCACCGCCGCGGAATTGATTTCCCATACTCGCTCGATGATCTGGGGCAACTTGAAGCTGGCCGAAGGTGCGGCGTTTACCGACGCCAAGCCGATGATCTCCAGCACACGACGCAACCTGCAGAAACAGTGGCTCAAGTCCATGCTCGCGCTCGCGGGCGGTGCGCCGTCGGGCGGAATGAGTGCGGACCTTCAGAACATGATCCGCTACTCGCTGCGTGATGTGTCGACCACCATCGCGGACCTGATGAAAGACGGCAAAGGCAAGCTCGACCTGGCAACCCTCGCTCACCTGAGCGAGACCAAGAGTCAGATCGACCGCACGCTCGACGCCCCGGCCATCAGCGTCGAAATGAGTCTGCCCTTCTTGATGATGGGAAATGAATCGCAGAAGTAAGCGATCTAACGGTGACAGATGACTTACTGAGCGCCCACTCTTCATCGAGTGGGCGTTCTACATTAATCTCGGCGATAAATTTCACGAAGCAGGTCAGGCACTTCACAAAGCGTGCGTTTTACTGTCTGTTGTGTCGTGCAAATGAGTCGCTCACCCGCTTTTCCGCGTGCCGTGTGTGCTTTCACCCGCGTACTGCTTCGCGGGTGGCACGAGACGCAGATTCTCACGCCCTCACCCGTGCCGCGAACGGGCGGGGGAATCATCATCGCCAACCACATCAGCTGGCTCGATCCTGCCGTCGTCGTATCACTGACGCCCAGGCCGGTTATCTTCATGATGGCCGCCGATGTGGCGAAACATCCGATCCTGTCAAGCTTCGTGCGGGGCATGGAAATCATTCCGCTTACTGGCTCCGCCCGAGATTCCGCGGCCATGCGTCAGGCGTTGCAAATCATCAAGGACGGGCACCTGCTGGGAATTTTTCCCGAAGGCGGAATCGCGCGTCAATCGACATTTCTCCCGTTTCAACCCGGCGCGGGTCTGGTGGTCAAGCGATCGGGGGCGCCGGTGTATCCGCTTTGTGTCGAAGGCACGCACCGCGGAAAAGCAGGGTTCGGGGTTTATCTTAACCCTCAGAAAATTCGAGTCGCCTGGGGCGAGGCGCTCGACCTTTCGGCGGAGCGCGACGTCGGCGCGATTACAAAACGGCTCGAGTCGTCGATCCACGATCTGCACGAAGAATTTCTTAATCGGCCGCTCAAGATTTAGTCGTGACAATTCCGATACATTTATTGTGCCAAAGGTCAACTCGCTAACAAAAAGACATCGAAGACTTGACCTGATGTAAAGACAAGGCTATGCTAAGTTGGGTTAGATGGAGTAAAGGCGTAAGATAGGGTGCAGAGGCGGTTCAGAGCGAAGATAGCGTCTGGCAGAAAATGAGCAGCTTATTGAGGCTGCAAAAAGAAACACTTTGCTGAAGGCGCATTTTCTCCCCTCCGGAAGACACCGTACCGCAAGGTCGGTGTCTTCTTTTTTTGCCTCGCGTGTCGTTCCAACTGGATGTGAGAGACCTTTTGGCATCGAGATGAGCACGCGGCCGTTCGGGCAAGCGCTGCTGGCGTGAGCCGAAGTCTGCAGAAATGCGAAGCGGATTAAAAATCATAAACTGACGTTCATCGCGGCCATGCTCAACGGGAGCTTTACCCCACAACCAGCGCGTGGGAAGAACATCCCTAAGTTCTCGAAGCGGCTAACGCTTGCAGAGCGGCGGACGACGGAGCGACGTGCCGCCGTCGCTCGAACGCGTGAGGGAGCGTCTTTAGCCGGATCACGGAAAGAAATCGGAACGTAGGCTTCGACCAAATCATCGACGAGTTGAACCAGTTCGTGCGAGGCTGGGCGGCGTACTTTTGCGATGCGGCCTATAAGCTTTTTTTCGCAAACTGGATCACTGGCTTCGCCACAAGCTGCAATGTGTGCGTCTGAAGCAACGCAAAAGACGGTGCGAGATCGTGAAACTGCGGATGCGCGAAGGTGTATGCGACGCGGGCGTTCTTACATGGCTGACGGCATTGAGCGGCAAAGGCTTGTGGCGACGGCCGCAAAACTCATCCACGCAGGAAGAGCTGTCGCTTGTATGGTTCTAAAAGCAAAAATTGACGGACTTGGAACAGCGGCATGTGACGTCACAAATATGGAAGAAGATCGACGAATACGCTGTGCGCGGCCGGTACTGTGGAAAGAGGGCGGCAGCAGTGCGGCCCCCAATATCGATAGGCGCGAAACTCACCGCGAGCTGGAAGATTCAGCCTGAGACGACAGTTGCTTACACCGCAATCATCCGGCGGAGCTTTTCCATCACGCAAGCACTGGCGAGTGATTGAGCGGGCGTAACAAATGCCTGCGCCTCCCCGAAGACGGCTGTAGCGAATGCGTCCGCCTCGATCGCGTAAAGCGGGTGCGAAACGGGCACTTCGATCGTTCGGCGCGGCGAAAGACCGGCCTTCTGCGTCGCATCCTGGCGCGGCGGGATGCTGTGGCAAATGTCGAATTTTGAATTGCCCTGTCCGGGCTTCCACGGCCAGCCCGTCGTGATGTATCCTTCGTCGCCGCAAATTGCAGCCGTGTTGTCCTGCTGAACCATCATGCCGCAGGTGAACTCAGCCGTGATGCCGCTGGCGTATTTCATGACGACGCTCGTTTGCTCATCGACGCCGGTCTCATGAATTCGCGCTACAGCATGAACGTCCGTCGGCTCGCCGCCCGCGATGAGATTGGAAAAGTCGATGCAGTAGCAACCGACATCCATGAGCGACCCGCCAGCCAGGGATTTGTCGAACCTTACATTGCCCGCCCATTGGCGAACGCGATAGCAGAAGCTCGATCGGACGAGTTTCACGCTGCCGATCTCGTTGCGTTCAATTGTGTCGAGAATAGCCTGGGTTTGCGGGTGAGCGCGATACATGAACGCTTCGATCAACACGCGATTCGCTGACTTCGCAGCGTCGAACATCTCGATCGCTTCGCGTAAGGAACACGCGAGCGGCTTTTCGCACAAAACATGCTTGCCGTGATGCAGTGCCTTGATCGTCCACTCGTGGTGCAGGGTGTTTGGAAGCGAGATGTAGATCGCGTCGACGGACTTATCCTGCAGCAACGCGTCGTAACTCGCGTGCGAAACCGGCACGGAAAAATCTGCGGCGAATTTCGCCGCGGACTCGGCCGAGCGTGAGCCGACCGCGGCAAGCGTGCATCTTGCGCTTGAGTTCACGCCCGCCGCGAACTGCCTGGCGATGTTTCCCGTGCCCATGATTCCAATCGAAAGTTTGCCGCTCATTTCGTGTCTCCAACCAATGCAAGATACTGATGGTAAGCCGTCGCGACGCGGTCATCAGGGCGTGCGAGGTAGTGCCGAAGTTCAAAGCTGTTTCGCACGACTCGCCTTGCATCCGCGAGCGACTTCAGATCGCCCACCGCAATCGCCTGAGTTAGCACATTGCCCAATGCAGTTGCTTCGACGGGCCCTGCGACGACCGGGCGGTTGCACACGTCGGCGGTAAGTTCGTTGAGCAATAAATTCTGCGTCCCGCCTCCCACGATATGAATCACCTCAATGCGCTTGGTCGTGAGTTCTTCGAGCTGGTCCAGCGTGCGGCGATATTCCATCGCGAGCGAATCAACACAGCAGCGAATCGTCTGTGCAACATCCAGTGGCGGCGACTGATTGGTGCTTATACAAAACGCTGCGATTTTTTCGGGCATGTCGCCGGGCCTGGCGAAGACCGGGTCATTCACATTGATCAGCCGTTCGAATGGTCTTGATTGTGCCGCCATCACCATCAACTCGGCGTAGCTGTAAGCCTTGCCGTGCTTCTCGAAATGTCTTTTGCATTCCTGAATCAGCCAAAGGCCGGCGATATTTTTCAGGAAGCGAATCTTTCCGCCCACTCCGATCTCGTTCGTAAAATTGAGCTCAAAGCCGCGCTGCGAAATCAGCGGCTTGTCGAGCTCCACGCCCATGAGCGACCACGTCCCGCTCGACAGGTAGCAGTAATTCGTTCCTGCCTCCGCAGGCACTGCCGCGACAGCGCTGGCGGTGTCGTGCGTGCCCGGCGCGACGACTGTCCAACGTTCGATTCCGCATTCTGCGGCAACATCCGCGCGAAGCGGCCCGATCACCGTGCCGGCCGGGATGACCGTGCCCAACATCGATGTGCTTAGGCCCAACGATGTCAGCATACCCTTCGCCCACTGCCTCGTGCTGACATCAAACATCTGGCTGGTCGATGCGATGGTTTCTTCGCACGTGATTTGTCCGCTGAGCAGGAAGTTAAAGACGTCGGGCATGAAAAGCAGTCGGTCCGCATTCGCCAAAGCGACACTGTCTTGTTTCTTCATCGCCAGGAGTTGGTAGAGAGAGTTGAGCTGCATGAACGCGATGCCGGTTGCTTTGTAGATGTCGTGTCTGGAGACGAGCGTGAACGCGTGCTCGGGTATGCCATCGGTGCGTGAGTCGCGATAGCAGGCCGGCAGCGAGAGCAGCTCGATGCGTGAGCCGGCACTAGCGCCCGTGGTGCTCGCGAGGAGTCCGAAGTCGACGCCCCACGTGTCTACGCCGACGGACGCAATGCGGGCGTACTTCGCCCCGGCCGCACGCAAACCTTTTTTGATTTCTTCGAATTGCGACTGAAGGTTCCAGCACAGTGTTCCATTGATGACGCCGCTGGGGTTTGCGAAGCGGTGGACTTCTTCGAGCGCGATGACGCCGCGGCTCAATGTGCCCACGATCGCACGACCCGACTCCGCACCGAAATCAATCGCCAGATAGTGTTGTGACATAGGTTCCCTCGAATCGAACAATAAACGCGGGCGATCGTCATAACCAGATTCCATCACTTGTAAAACGCGCGAGAAATATCGCGCATAGTTTCGCGCGGTTGGTGAGTTGGCCTACCATAAGAAATCAAGCATGAATTGTGACGAATTATCCTGGCCGCTGCTGCGTGAAATCATTCGCAATCTGTCGGGCGATCAGTGTGATTTGAAACAGGTCCAGCGGCTGTCGGGCGGGGTGATCAATACGACCGTCCTGCTCACGCCTTCAACCGGCCCGGCAGTGGTGCTGAAAATCAGCCCGCACCGGGTCGACACGCGATATAAGCAGGAGGCGCAGCAGCTCGAACTGCTGAGTTCGCTTGGCGTGCCCACGCCGCGGGTGTTAAAGCTGCAGATCGGCTCGCTCGATTCGCCGCACAGCTTTCTGATACTGGAGCACGTGCCTTGCGTGTCGCTCGCGGAGTTTAAGAGGGAGCACGGCGACGCATCGTCAAATGATCTTGACGTCGAACTCGCCGAAATACTTCTAAAGCTGCACGCTCACACGCACACGCACTTTGGACAGCAAAGCGCTGAGCAAGACCCGGCCAACAAAGAGAATCGGCATGAAAAGTGGCACGAGTGTTTCGCATTCGCGTTTACTCCGATCCTCGCCGAGGCCGACCTGCTCGGATGTATCTCAAAGCGGTGTCGTAAGCAGATCGGCAAGCTGCACGAGAAGCTGGACCAGTTGCTGGTCATTTCTGACGTGCCGCGGCTCATCCACGGCGATTTCTGGTCGGGCAATATCCTTGTTGACACACAAGGTGATAGACCCAAAGTGGCAGCCATCATCGATCCGACGTGCAAGTTCTGGCACGCGGAGACCGAGCTCGCGTACCTCGAACTGTACGCAACCGGTTCGCCGCAATTGCGAAAGCATTATCAGGCACAGTTCAAATTGACCGACAGTTATCACCGCATCCGCAAGCCGATCTATCAGCTTTATTTTCTTATCAATCAAATTCAATTGCACGGGCCGACGAATCACTCGCTGGACAAGCTATCGAACTTGTCGGAATCGATTTCGCGATTCGCGTAGGCACTTTGTGATTTGTGTGGATGACCTGACGCGTGGTTGGCAATGTGTGGCTGCGGACGGACTCGTGCGGGTATCTCGATGTTGTGTCCACAGTGCTAAAAGTCCGACCGGCCGACCGATCAAGGGTGCGCGTCAGGTCGCATCCGCCGACGATCAAAATCGACTGGCTTGACGATGTCGTTGCAGCGCAGAGCGGCGTTGCGGGCGTGCTGTGCAACGAAGTCGCGAAGCATGTCGTCAACGGCCAACTCGACGGCGGACAGCGCGATCGCCTGATCCGCCGGGCGTCGTACATGGGCGTGTCGCGATTCGACGCGAATCTCATCATCGCAGCCGCGCTAAATCGTGTGGCGAGACCTGTATCGATTCCGAGTCAGACGAGTGTGAAAATCCACACCCTTTCCACATCACCGCAATCTCGCGGCGTGCTGAAATGGGTGCTGTGGATCGTCGGCGTGGAGGCACTTTTAATC
>JBBQKP010000097.1:0-12220 GCA_038326995.1 Tepidisphaerales bacterium | reverse complement strand
TGACGTGCTATCATGCCGCCGAATGGACGCAAATGCGCGGAGCAATCGGGCAGGAGAAAAGTCGGGCCAAAACGTCTGCTGGCGTTTTTGCTGTGGAGTTTTGATCATGGTTTCGATCATCACACTCGGCGGCGGGTGTGCGACGAAGGCTTTTCACGAGGATCAGTCAGCGGAAGCGATAGGCAATGAGTTGCTGGTGCAAGACGATCGTGCAATTGGAGAGCAGCACAAGCTCGCCGCGAACGAAGAGGCCATTCGGTCGAAACAGGCAGCCGAAAGCGCGTCGAGTGCGTTGTCGGGTGGGGCTTCGAATCTAATAAATAAGTTGACGCTCGGCGCGTCGAACGAAGGCAGGCCGATCGAGTATTTCCGGATTGATCCGCCCGGTGTTTCGAGTGGGAAAAAGAATGGCGGAGTGATCTTGATTTTTGCGGGTATTCACGGCAATGAACCGACGACGACCGTAGTAGCCGAGAAGCTTGTGCAATTGCTGACGGCCGAGCCTGGACTGCTTATCGGTCTGAAGTCATCGCTGGTGATCATCCCGGCGATGAATCCGGACGGCCTGGAGCGCAAACGTCGGACGAATGCGCGTGGTGTCGATTTGAATCGAAATTTTCCGGCACAGAACTGGAAGCCGACGCCTCGCGGGATGGCCTGGACCGGGCCGAGCGCACTGTCGGAACCGGAATCGACCTTGCTGCACGATTTTGTGAACGAGCAGAAACCGAAACGAATTCTGAGCATTCATTCGATTTCGCGTGGGCGTCACGGCGTTAACTTCGACGGCCCGGGGTTGGAGATTGCGCAGGTAATGGCGCGGGAGAACGGTTACCGGGTTCTGGAGACGATGGGGTATCCGACGCCGGGCAGTTTCGGGTCGTGGGCGGGCGTGGACCTGCAGATTCCGACGATCACGCTTGAATTGATATCCGCGCAGCCGGGAGTGGGGGCGTGGGAGGACAATAAGAAAGCGATCTTGGCGTTCATTCGATCTGAATGATTCGTGACGACTATGCGACGTGTAGGGCCGATCATTAGGCTTTCAAATCGGGCTAAAGTTAGCACGGGTTTCCAACGGTAATGGCGTGTGGTATGGTTCATGGCTCGACAAAAACAACCATGAAAGACCAACTCATTCTCATCACCGGCGCGGGCGGATTCATTGGCGGTGCACTCGTCGCGGACCTTCGCAAGCAAGGTTACACCAACCTCCGTGCGGTGGACGCGAAGCCGATGCCGTATTGGTATCAAAAGTTTGACGATGTTGATAACCGTGTGCTGGATTTGAATAAGCGGGATGCGTGTTTTGATGCGGTAGAAGGCGCTCACACGGTCTTCAATCTCGCTGCGAACATGGGCGGGATGGGCTTCATCGAGAAAAATAAAGCGTTGTGCATGCTGAGTGTGTTGATCAACACGCACCTGCTGCAGGCGGCGCATCATCACAAGCTCCCGGGCCGATTCTTTTATGCGTCCAGTGCCTGCGTTTACAACGGCGATAAGCAGAAGAACTCGGATGTGACGGCTCTGAAGGAAGAAGATGCTTATCCCGCTCTGGCGGAAGACGGTTACGGCTGGGAAAAACTCTTCAGCGAGCGGATGTGCCGACACTTCATGGAAGACTATGGCATGACGTGTCGCGTGGCACGGTTTCACAACGTCTACGGCCCCTCGGGCACGTACGACGGCGGCCGCGAAAAAGCACCCGCCGCGATTTGCCGCAAGGTCATCCTGGCGAAACAGTCGGGCGAGCACGACATCGAAATCTGGGGCGACGGCGAACAGACGCGATCGTTCATGTACATCTCCGATTGCGTTAAGGGCCTACAAGACATCACCAACTCGAATATCCTCGAGCCGATCAATCTCGGGTCGAGCGAGCTCGTGTCGATCAATCAGCTCGTCGATCTCGCAGAGGAATTCGGGCAGATCAAGCTCGAACGCCGATACAACCTTGACGCCCCCAAGGGCGTTCGCGGCCGAAACAGCGACAACACCTTGATCCACAAGCATCTGCACTGGGAGCCCAATGTGAAGCTCCGCGACGGTCTGGAAAAGACCTATAAGTGGATTCACGATGAGATCGCCAAGGGTGGCAAGAGCGTGGTCAATCTAACCTGATCGGACCCAGCTCCCTGTGTTTGGCACTATCGCAAAATGGGTCTCTACGTGATCGGAGCCGAGCATGGGCCTGAGTCTTGTTTCTGTGTTGCACTTTGTCTGGCGCAACGGTCAGCGCTTCAAATTCAACCTGCTGCCAAATCACTTCTACTCAGATACGCCAGACCTGCGGCACTTGTCTTCGACCAACTACTGGCGACAGCGTTACGACACTGCACTGGTCAACGGCGGCGACGTTGATCAGCAATTGGCTCGACTAAAACAGGTGGTCGGAGATCAGGCCGGACGATTCACCGATTATTCCGTCTGGCAACAAGCCGGGAAGGAGAACGGCGAGATCGGCTACGGCCCGATCGAAGCGCTCGCGCTCTATTGCGAAATTCTTCATCATCGACCGGCCCGCATCGTTCAGGTCGGTTGCGGAGTAAGTACAGCACTCATCCTTCGCGCGGCCCAGGAGGCAGGATACACGCCCCAAATCACTTGCGTTGAGCCTTACCCGACCGAATATCTCCGACGCCTCAGCACCGAAGGAAAGATCCGACTCATCCCCGAGATCGCTCAAACAGTCGACAGGAATCTGTTCACCCTGTTGACGGCTAACGATCTTTTGTTCATCGATTCGACTCACACAATTAAAGTAGGCTCCGAAGTTGTCCGACTCATCACGGATGTATTGCCCCGACTTAACGCGGGCGTGCGAGTCCATTTTCACGACATTACCTGGCCCTTCGATTACGGCAGCGGTATCCTCGACAATTCGATATTTTTCTGGCGAGAATCAACCTTGCTCTGGACCTTCTTGATCCACAACAATAAATACCGTATCGACTATTCAATGTGGATGCTTCACGCTGATCGGGCACAGGAAGTTAAAAAACTCTTTCCGTGCTACAACCCTCGAGTGCTAACGGACGGGCTGGAACAATCTCACGAGGGTGACATTCCAAGCAGCGTCTTCCTTGTCGTTCAGTGAGTTGTCGATAGTAATGCGGCTGGAAGCACCCCGGTAGACCAGACAATGGTCCTGACAATGGTCTCGACAATTGTCTAGAGAATGGACCAGGAGTGTGGGGCCGACTCTGACGAATGAATTTCGATTACATTGCCTTTAAGAATCGTCATCCTCTCGCAGGTGTATGTGCCCGACCCCGCATCGGTCGGGCAGCACGTTCACGACCTCGCCGCCGAGCTCGTTAAGCGGGGGCACGAGGTTGTCGTTTATTGCTCCTCGCGCGGGTACGACAAGCCAGAGAACCGTTATGCGCGGAGCGAAGTCATCGACGGCGTAAAAGTACACCGCTACTCCATGCCGGTCTTTAGCAAGACCAACATGCCGCTGCGAATTTTCGGCAGTGCCTGGGCGATGATCGCACTGTTCTTCAACGCGCTCTTCACCTCAAAAACTTCGCTCATCTTCTACAGCACCAGCCCACCTCTGGTGGGAGTCATCGCAACTCTCGTCGCGGGATTAAAACGCGTGCCAAAAGTCTACTGGGCGATGGACCTCAATCCCGACCAGCTCCTGGCGATGAAGAAGCTGCGAGAGGGTTCTGTAACGCACACGTTCTTAGAAACCGCCAACCGATTTGTCCTGCGCGGTGCCGATCTTGTGATTGCTTTGGACAGGTTTATGGCAGACCGGATCAGGATCAGGCCCAACATCCACGCGGAGCTGCTCGTGCTTCCGCCCTGGTCGCACGAAAAAATTGATTCGCCGCTGTCTCACGCCGACAATACATTCCGTGCAGAGCACGGGCTTGTCGGGAAATTTGTCGTGATGTATTCCGGCAATCACACGCCCGCCAATCCGCTGGACACGCTCCTTCAGGCGTCTCTGGCTTTCAAGGACGACGACCAAATCCGTTTTCTCTTCGTCGGCGGTGGAAGTGGCAAGCCTCAGGTCGAAGCTCACATCAAAGAACACGCGCTGAAAAACTGCGTCAGCCTTCCTTATCAGCCCATCGCGACGCTTCGACAATCGCTCAGTGCCGGCGACGTGCACGTCGTCAGCCTGGGCAGTGAAATGGTCGGCATCATCCACCCGTGCAAGGTCTATGGCGCGATGGCAGTCGCCAGGCCCGTGCTGTTCTTTGGCCCTTCCCCAAGTCACATTTCTGATCTGATTGATGCGAATTCGTTCGGCGTGCATGTGAACCACGGCGACGTCCGGGCCGCGGTCGATGCGATTGACGGTTTGCGCTCTCGAGACCTTGCCGAAATGGGCAGGATCGCTCAGGAGACGCTCCGGGCCGGGCTCGATAAATCGACGCTGTGCGGAAAAATGGTCGACCGCATCGAAGCCGTCGTGGATCGTGCTGGTTTACACAGCGACATGACGCCCACATCTTGACGGCCTCATCTTGACGGCCGGATCTTGACGGCCTCATCTTTAGACCCGTCTACTTCACCACAACTTTGCCCTTCATTCTCGGTCGATACTCGCACGAGTAATTGAACGTCCCTGACTTTTCGAACCTCCGCGACCATGTCTGTCGGGGCTTCAGGTTCCCGCTCGATGGGCCTTCGCTGAAAACGATTTTATGGTCCCGGTCGTCCTGATTAGTCCAGACGACAGAATCGCCAGCGTCGATCGAAACAGAACCCGGGCTGAATTGAAGGTCTTTGATGGAAACGGTCGTGCGATTCGCGGGTGCGAGCAAGAAGCAGGACAAAAGTCCGACGGCGAGGATGTGCGACCTCCGTAGCATCATGTGTTAGTATATCGTCAACCGATGTCAGAAAAGATCATTCGCGATCCGGTTCATGATTTGATCGTCTTCCGCACGGACGATCCCATCGACGCACTGCTTTTTAATCTCATCAACGCCGCCGAGTTTCAGAGGCTGCGCCGAATCAGGCAGTTGGGCATGGCCAGTCTGACTTATCCGGGTGCCGACCATTCGCGATACTCGCACAGCATCGGCGTGATGGAGACTGCGCGGCGGATTCTCGAACGCCTCGCCACACAAGCCTCGATCAGTGTCGACGACCGACGGGCGTTTTTATGTGCGGCCCTTTTGCACGACCTGGGTCACGGCCCGTTCTCGCACGTCTTTGAACGCGTCACCGGAGTGAACCACGAACTCCTGACCGCCCGCGTCATTCTCGACCCGCAGAGCGAAATCCATCAACTGCTGATTCGCGCCCATCCATCGCTGCCCGAGGATGCGGTCGCGATTCTGCAGAAGCGATACCCCGTGCGATTCCTTTGCGACGCCATCAGCAGTCAGCTCGACGCGGATCGGCTCGATTATCTGCTGCGTGATGAGCACATGACCGGCGCGGGTTACGGCGGGTTTGATCTGCGATGGCTGGTTCAAGCGATGTCTGTCGACCCGAATTCCGGACGACTTGTCGTGCTTCCCAAGGCCGTCAGCGCGGTCGAGGCTTACCTGCAGGCACGCTACCACATGTACCGCAACGTCTATTTTCACAAGGTCGTTCGCAGTGCAGAAGGAATGCTCAAGCTCGCGCTCAAACGGGCGCGAAGGCTCGTCGTGCAGGACCGACTTGACTGGCCCGGTCCCGGCAGCGCGGTCGGTGCGGCGCTGGCCGGGCAGCGACTGTCCATCAAGCAACTCGTCGAGCTCGACGACGTGTCGCTCGTGCAATGTTTCAAGGCATGGTCCGACGGCCCGGATCAAACACTCGCGCGGCTGTGCAAGGGCTTACTGTTTAGGAAACTTTACAAGTCGATCGACGTGACAGGCTGGGGCGAATCGACGTTCGAAGTCGCCCGCGCGGCCGTCCGCGAGATCGGCGGCGACGACGAGTATGACGTGTTCTACGACGAGCCGCGTGACACGCCTTATCCGATCTCCGACAAAACCGACGACGATCAGGGCAAGGGAATTTTCGTTCTGGTCGGCAGTGAACTCGTTAATCTTGCACAAATGAGTCCGATGATCGAAGCTCTTAATCGACAGTTGATGTTTCGCCGCATTCACATGCCGCAGGACTATCGGCTGGCGGTGTCGAATCGCGTGTTCGGTGTGAGTGCGTCGAAGGCGGATGCCTAGTAACTCAGGGAATGAACCGAGGAATCGAAAGAAACCAAACCATGATGAAATCACTTAAATTACTCTCCCTCGCTGTGGCCGCAACCGCACTCGCCTTCGTCTCGCCGGTCTCACCGTTACACGCCGCCCCGGCCGAAGTGCGCGGCACTTGGCTTACCACCACCGCCAACGATGCGATCTCCTCGCCCGCAAAGTCCGAAGAGACCATGAAGACGCTGCGCGACATGGGCCTGAATGTTGTCTACATCGAGTGCTGGAAGAACGGGTATACAGAATTCCCCAGCGAGGTGATGAACAAACTCATCGGCGTCCCGATGAAGATCAACAACACGCCAATAGAACTCCAGCGCGACCTTCTTCTGGAGACCGTCAATCAGGCACACCGCAATCAACTGCTGGCGATCGCGTGGTTCGAATACGGCTTCATGGCGTCGTTCAAAGATACGCAGAACGAGCTTCGAGCACTCGCCCGGGAAAAGGGGTGGCTCACACTCACAAAGGACGGCGCAGAAGTAGCCAAGAGTAACCCGTTCGTGTGGCTCAACCCGCTTCACCCTGATGCACAGCAACTCATTATCGATCTCGTCGTCGAGGCCGTGCAGAAATACGACCTCGATGGCATTCAACTCGACGACCGAATTGCGATGCCCGTCGAAATGGGCTACGACGACTTCACCCGAAAACTTTACGCCAGCGAACACAACGGCCAGCAGCCGCCCGACGATTTTAAAGACCCGGCATGGATTCAGTGGCGTGCCGATAAAATCTCAGAGTATTCACTCCGCTTTGTAAAGGCAGTTCGTGCGGCCAATCCCGATCTGATCATTTCGGTTTCACCCGCGCCCTATCCGTGGTCTCTCGAAAATTACGCCTGCGACTGGATCGCCTGGACCAAGTGGTCCGACCGCGATGGAAGTATGTGGGATGAATATGTTCCGCAGACCTATCGCATGAACTTCGAGGCGACCAAAAGAAGCATCGACGAGCAGATTTCTCACATCGGCGAAAAGCGAAGTGAACTGATCGCCGGCATTCGTATCGTCGGCGACGGCCCCGACAAGCCCATCGATGACCTTCTGAAATCGATCGAGCACACCCGCGAAACAAAAATCGGCGGTCACGTTTTGTGGTTCAGTCGCGGCGTTCTTGAAGTCTATCCAAAGGAACTCAAGGCGTTCTATGATGTTGCAAAAAACGGGCAGGCTCCTCATCCGTTCAAGCCCGGCGACTGGCGTCCTGCGCCCATCGTCGCCACACGCGACGGCGATGCGTTCGTCGTCTCCATCAAGGACCAGCGCCAATACAAAGTGCTGGCGATGGTCAACGGCGTATGGATCCAGCGTCTTTCACAGAACTTCGCTCCGGGCAATCATCGATTCATCGAAGGCCTGGAAACGACGGCCGTCGAAGTCCTGGTCGATCGCAGGCCGTAATAATTCAGCCCAGCCGAAGATATGAATACAGCACATCTCAAGCTCTCCGGCTTCGCCGATGAAATCTCGCCAGAGATTGATCAGCAAATTCTCGTCGCAAGGCAAGTCGGTCTCACGCATTTTGAGCTTCGATCCGTGGGCGGCGTGAACGTGCTCGCGTTCTCAAGCGATCAACGGAGTGAGATTCGAAACAAGCTCAACGCCGCGGGGCTGGGTGTGGTCAGCATAGGCAGCCCGTGCGGAAAAATGCCCATCGACACGCCGCGCGAGAAGCTGATGGACATGTTTAAGATGGCGATCGATCAGGCACAGTTTTTCAATGCGCCGCTTATTCGCGTCTTCTCGTTCTACCCGCCGGGCGGAGAAGGGAAGGGCCCGGTCGATCCGCACAAGGATGCGGTCATCGAACTCATGCACGCGCAGAGTGTTCTGCTGGAAAATACGAAAATCACGATGGTTCACGAGAACGAGCGTGGCATCTTCGGCGACATCGGCAGCCGATGCGTGCAGATCATGAAGGGCGTCAATCACCCACGCTGTAAGACCGCGTTTGACTTCGCCAACTTCGTTCAATGCGGGCAAGACCCACTGGCAATCTGGCCGCTGCTGCGCGAGTACACGGTCCACATTCACATCAAGGATGCGCTGGCTAAGAGCGATTCGGTCGCGGGTGGCACGGTCGTTCCCGCGGGCGAGGGTGATGGAAAGATCGCCGAGATTCTTAAAGACGCCTACGCACACGGCTACGACGGCTTCCTCTCGCTCGAGCCTCACCTCAAAGTCGCCGGTCACAGCCACGGCGAGACGGGCCCCGAGCTCTTCGCCAAGGCCGTCGTCGCACTTCGCGATGTGTGCAAAAAGATCGACGTGCCGCTCGCATCCTGAGCCAAATCATTTCACGTTCAGCAAATGCTCATGATCGCTTAGCAGTTTCGTCAGCTTCGCCCTCAACACCGGATTCGACTTCCTGAACTCGTGCGCGCGTGAGGCGAGCGCTACGAACAGCTCGACCATGTTGTGCCAGTCGTCGATATGAACCGTCTCGGCCGCGAGTTTTCCAGTCGTCTTGTTCATGTTGTGATAGTTGCCAAGCGCCACACACACGGCCGCGGCGGTGTGTCCGAACGCGTCGAACGCCGTCGCTTCGCACGTTCCGCCTGGCATCAACGCACGCTGAAACTGAAACGACTTGTCCTCTTTCGCGAGCTCCTGCGCGAGAGTGTGAATGAAGTGCGAGAGCGACGAATTGAAAATGCTCGTGCGATCGCCAACGCGAAGGACGACGCCCTTGCCTTGCTGTGCGACGGGCTGTTCGGCGGAGCATTCGATGCTCACGAGCAAATCGGATTTTCGCACGAGCGTCTTATATTTGACGGCCGCAAGAGCGCCGATGAAGCCGACCTCTTCGCCGCGGGTCAGCAGCACGCAAAAGTCCGCAACATTTTCAGCGGTCGATTTCCCGGGCCTGCGCGCGATCGCCGCCAGAGCGCTGCTGACACCAGCAAGGTCATCGCACACGCGCGAGTGAAGACGTTTGCCGACAACTTTCGCCTCACCCAGATCGAACATGCCGATCGATCCGGCGGGCACATTCTCTTTCACACGAATCAGAACGACGGTCGGGCGATCGTCCTTGCTGTCGAGAATTTCCAGCACCTTGCCCGCGACCTCACCCGAGTCGGTGAAGAAACGCACGCGAGCGCCTTGCACGAAGCTGCTGGTCACGCCGCCGCGGAAATAGGCGATGAGCTCGCCCGACCCGGACTTCGCGAGTCCGGACTTCGCCGGACTTGCCATGGTTGTTTCTGTCATTGACTGCGCGACCATGCCCGGATGGTCGGTATGCGCGACCAGCACGAGCCGATTCGCCTTGCGATTTGTTCCGGGCCTGGTCAGCAAAACATTGCCGAATCGATCCTTCTCGAGCCGCAATTTGTGCTTCTTCGCAAAGGAATTGACGAACGCGTACACCCGTCGCTCGCCGAACGGTGCGGTAGGAATGGAAGTGACGAGTTTGAGAAGCTGTAGGTCGGCGGCGTTTGGCATACGCGAGAGTCGATCGGCAAAACGAAAAAAATTCAACTTCTCATTAGCTTGCGAGCATCGTCGCACCACGGCTGATCACCTTGCCGTGCCGGACAACCTCGCCGCTGCTCATGTAGATGATGTCTTCGGCAACATTCGTGCAGTGATCGCCGATGCGTTCGTAATTCTTGGCGACCATAACCAGGGCAAGCTCCCGGCCCGCATCGTGCGGCTTGTCTTCGAACATCTGCAACATGTCCTGCACGATCTGATGGTAGTATGCGTCGACTTCATCATCCGACGCGAGCACACGCGCCGCCATCTTCGGATCGGCAAGGTTGAATGCGTTGATCGTGTCCCGGAGATTCGAGACGACCAACGCTCCCATTCGACGAAGATCGTCGGGGACAGGCTCGCGACGCTCCCGACTGTCGTTGAATACGCTTTGTCTGGCGATAGAAGGGACGCGCTGCGCTACGTTGACGGCACAATCGCCGATGCGTTCGAAATCGCCATTGACTTTGATCACGCGAGTAATGAAACGAAGATCCGCCGCGGCGGGTTGGTGCAGGGCGAGCAAATCGATGGCCCGGCGTTCAATGTCGAGCTCTTCGCTGTCGACAATGCGATCCGCCTCCATCGCCGTTCTCGCGAGGTTGAGGTCGTTGTGAATCACCGCCTGCGTCGCTGTTTCAACTACGTTCAGCACGCGTCCGGTCATTCGACTCATACGCAGCTTCAGGTCGTCGATTAAGTTGAGGAGTTGAATGGACATGAAAAACCATCCGCTCTGATAGAACCGCATCGGTTTAGCCGACGGATTCGAAAGACGCTTCTGCTCTCCTACGCGGTCCGACCCGGTTGTTTCGACCAAGCCGCAGAGTGGCAAAGCGTCGTCAATCTTGCATCAGAGCTGCTTCCGTGCTGACAATGCCGATCGCTTCGGCACCAGGCCTCGCGTGCGACCTCGACTGGCGAGAACCAGTCGGCGCAGGCTTCCAGGCATTAGGTTTCAGTCCCCAACATCCGGACGTCCTAGTCTAGCAAATCGTATCCCATTTCGCACGATAATTCGCGACTAATTCGTGAGCCTTTTTTGCCCGGCCCGAACAGGTCGGCGCCCGCTCCGTCGAACTAACGGAGTTGCATCACGCCGACGGCAAGGACGACGCACAATAAAACGAGAATTCCAAACTCTGCGGTATAAACTGCCAGCCTCTTTGTCCTGTGTAACATGGTCGCTCCTTCAAAGGTGCCGGAACTAAAGCCCGTCTCTTCAGCTCATGTCATCGTCCGAATCGCCGGCCAGACATGAGCCGCCAGACATGAGCCGCCAGACACGATAGTCGGGCTAGACGCGGTACGCCTGCCTCAGTCGCGCGGGCGTTTGGCCAGCCCGGGCTTTGAACAGCACGCTGAAATAGCTCGTCGAACGAAACCCCGCTGCGATCGCGACCTGGGCCAGCGTCAGATCCGTGTCGATCAGTAGTTGCCTCGCACGTTCGACTCTATGCCTGGTGATCTCGTCCAGCACAGACCTTCCTAGCGTGATTCGAAAACGCCGCTCGAGCTGACGACGAGAGATCGTCGCATCGCGGCAAACGTCGGTGACGCCGATCAATCTCGACGCGTTGAGCTGAATGAACCGGCTCGCCCGCGCGACATCGTCATCGGCCACGACGATGCTGTCGGTGGATCGGCGTACGAGGATGCCTTTGGGTGCGATCGTCAGATGCGTGGGCTCGACATGTTTCTCCGTCAGAAGTTTTTCAAGCAGCGCGGCCGCCTCGAAGCCGATCCGCTCTCGCGCAGTATCGACCGTCGATAGCGGCGGCCCCGCAAGGCTCTGGGCAAGGTCATCGTTGTCCACTCCGATGACCGCCACATCCTCCGGCACGCGAACGCCCAGAGCGCGACACGTGTCGAGCACAGTCAGGGCCGATCGATCATTGGACGCCAGAACACCCAGGGGCGAACGCCTGTCGCGAATGATGCCGCGCAGTTGAGTAAGAGAGCCGATCCGCACGACCGAGACGCCCTGTGAGGCGGCGCGTGCTTCGAAGCCGCCGTGTCGCAATTGCGCGAAACGCTTTTTATCGGGGGTAAAACAGGCGAGGTCGCGATACCCGCGCCGAAGCAAATGCTCGGCCGCCATTGCTCCGGCGGCGTGGTCGTCCGTGGTGACGGAATAGGGCAGAAGGTGCGCGGAGGTGCTGCTGACATTGACGACGGGCAGGTGTGTGGACTTGGCGCGAAGCTGAAGCACAGGAGTGCTGGCCTGCACGATAAGGGCCGAGAATAGGCCGCTTTTCAGATTCAAATTCGGGTGATTGATGCCTTCGACGCATAGTTCCCAGCCGCGGGCCTGTGCGAAACTGCTGATGCCGCGCACGACGCCGCGAGAGTAACCGCCGACCGCATTGACGATGACACCGATGCGGATGGCCGTGCGAGAGTCCAACTCAGAGTGACTAGTGCGTGTAAGCGACATGTCGCAAAATCTAAGTGCTTTGTCGCTGGGTGCAATCGCTCTCCCCAAACTATGTGCCTAATCTAGTCGAAGAAAGAAGCAGGACACTATGCGAATTCTTATTACCGGCGCGTCTGGATTTCTCG
>JBBQKP010000096.1:0-12294 GCA_038326995.1 Tepidisphaerales bacterium | reverse complement strand
GCTGCGAGCAGCCCGAGCGCGAGAAAAAATACCCCGGCGGCGGCAAACATGGCGGGAATCATGTCGTGTTGTTGAGGGCCTGTCCAGTTCGACAAACGCATCGTCTTCCGCGCGTACGACACAGTCTCGTCGTGTTTGACGATGGCGGCTTCCATCGTGAACAGCGCGAGCTACGACAAGGAACGGATCGAGCCGACGCTGGACCGCGGGTTTCTGGATGCGATGAGTCTTGCGGAATATTTAGTCACCAACGGAGGAAGAGGTGGGGGCATCCCCTTCCGCACGGCCCACCACATCGTCGGCACGCTCGTCGCGCGGTGCGAGAAAGAAGGCAAGCATTCGCTCACGCAGGTGAGCGTAGACGCGTTTAACGAAGTGATTGCCGCGTCAATCGCATCAACTGGAGGGCGGCAATCCCCTGCCGCCGGTTCCGCGCCCGCGGCGTCACGGAGTGACGCCCTCCAAGTGACCGATGACGTGTATACCTGCCTCGGTGCCCACAACGTCGTCAAGCGATACCAAAGCGCCCGCGCGGCGGGGGTCAAGCCGTTCGAGGAGCAGCTCAAGGTGTGGAAAAAAACGGTTGGGCGTTTGATCGCGTTGATAAATGACGCTTGCGAAACTGATTGCCCGTCAAATGCCGAAACCGACGCCGAGTTTGGTCGCGGTTTGTGAAGTGGCTCCGAAGTCATCGCCGATGAGGTAGTAGACGAACTTGTCATCGCGCCAGACGAGCATGGGGAATTGGGCATTCGGGCCGGCGATGACGAAGGCGGAGTTTTGGTCGAAAGCGACCTGCCCGGAGAAGGGCTGGACGAAAACACTGACGTGGATCTTGGGGTCGCTGGGGTTGCGGAAGAGCCAGTGGAGTGTTTTGCCGCCATCGACTTGACACGGGCCCACGCCTGCGAAATCAAGGTTGATGGAAGAGAGGTCGGGAATCGCGACGGAGTCGCCGAGATATTGGCGCACGGCAGGCCCGACGTCAGCGAGGATGTGGGAGAACTTGGGGTCCTCGAAATTGTTGCCCATCATGACGCACTTGAGATGACGGGCCTGAACCACCGAGACAAGCTCTGCGGGAAGCCCGGCGCGGGAAGCGTCTTGAACGATGGTGCGAGCGATCGTGCGTGGCAAAGTTACGGCCGAGGGGTTGAGTGGGTCGTTAAGCGAAGGCAGACCGACCCACACGCCGATCGCGATACAGGCTGCTAACCCGGCTACGAGCGCGGGTCTCCATATGGGGTATATCCAAGGCGAGTTCCTCTTGACGGGCTTGGATACAACCTGTGTTCGCGGTTTAGCCACCGGCTTCTGCACCTCGACTTGCAGCATCGCCTCGATTCGTGCTCGAAGCGCATCAGGGACCGGGTCTGTACTGTCGCGTACTGCTTTGCGGGCGGTCGAACGTAACTTGATCAATTGCCGCAACTGATGGCGAAGCTGGCGGTTGGCGGCGATCTCTTTTTCAACGGCCGCGCGTTTCTCGGGCGCGAGCGCGCCGTCGATGTAAGCGATGAGTTCTGATTGACTGGGTCGGTTGCTCATATTTCCTGCGATTTTCGATCTTCCAACAGCTTAATTATGCACTGCGGATCGATTTACTTCGGGAGCCCGAAGAATTTAATGCCAAAGTCTGCATGAGCAACTGTCTTGCTCGTGAGATACGGCTCATTACCGTGCCGGCGGGGATGCCTTCAACATCGGCAATTTCTCTATACTTAAGGTCTTCCACAGCAAAGAGTAAGAATACTGTACGCAATGTATCAGGGAGCGCGTCGATCGCGTGTTTAAGCTCCTCATCAATTTGATCCCAGTTCAAATCTTCCAGTCGAGAATTGACTGGGAGCAATGCCGCATTCGCCGCGGCGGCATCCTCGTGAGCATCAGTTAATGTCTGAGTGGGTCCACCACGCGACTGACGGCGAAAATGCTGGCGATAGGCGTTGTTCAAGATTTTAAAAAGCCAGGGTCGGATGTGCTTCAAGCTTCGATCAAATGTGTGCTCTGAGCGAAGCGCCTGGAGGTAGGTCTCCTGCACGAGCTCACTCGCCAGCTCTGTGTTACGCGATAGATGAATTGCAAAACGATGTAGCGAATCAAGATGCGAAAGCGCCGCTTCCCGGAAGAGAACACTGTCGTGCAACTTTCGCGGCAGTTCGGGAGGCATGGCGAAAGTGTAGGCTGCCCGGTCGAATCGACAATGACTTGAGACGTCCTTTTTTAAGCACTTTATTTTTTAACGTCACGAATAATATCGATCGCGCGGACATAGTTCGGGTGTGCATGGGCGAACTTCTCTGACGTGGAGAAGACGCCTTGTGCACAGACAAAATTCAAAGGAGAGATTCATGCGTTCAGCACTCAAAACACTTATTTTATCTGGTGTCGTTGCGACATCCACGACAATGGCGTCAGGTCAAATCGTTCAGCTCCGAGTAACGGTTGAGAATCTGGCACCTGCGAACAGCATTTCGTTCGCGCCCTTCCGATTCGGCCTGAGTAATGGAACGTTCGACGCCTTCAACGAAGGTTCGCCAGGATTCCTGCTTGGTAACCCGGGCATCGCAGACGCCCCCATCGTGACCATCGCAGAGGGTGGCAATGGCACGACTTGGTTTCCTGCGTTCACCGCCGCAGAGCCGAATTCGAACACTGGGACTGTTTTCGGTCCCGGCGGGCCGCCGATCCTTCCGGGCCAGTCCAACTCTGCCGTCTTCACCGTCAATACTGCAAACAGGTTCTTCCAGTATGCTTCGATGGTCGTCCCGAGCAATGACCATTTCATTGGCAACGACAGCCCGTTCGAGCAGCCGATCTTCGATGCCGCAGGAAATTTGGTCGTTACCTCATTCACAGAGCAGGCGCGCTCCATCTGGGACGCTGGTTCCGAAACTCAGAACCCCTTAAACGCTGCGTTTCTGGTGGTTGGAAACAACGATCTGCGGGTCAATGAAAATCTCCCCGTTCGGTTCGATTTCGCCGGCCTGAGTGCGTTCAACGGTTTGGCCACCGCTGGGGGTTATAACTTCAACAGCAATCTGCTGTCAGCCGATTCGAGCATCATTCGCATTAGCTTTGAGATCGTACCCGAGCCCGTGTCTCTGGGTCTGATTTCAGCCGGCGCATTTGGTTTGCTTCGACGTCGACGAGCCTGAACCGTCGGATCAGCGGTTCTTATTAACGGTTCGTATCAATACCGAACTCGGTGGAACCTCACGGTTGCCGCCGAGTTCGGCTTTTTAAGAGCTCTGAATCTCACGCGATACTTCGATTAGATGCAGCGAATTTTCGTTTTCCGCGTGACACAACTTTGCACAGCGCTCAAAGGTGTGCCGCTGAAGCGCGCCGAAGATGGTCTCCAAAACCACAGGGCCGAATGCCGACCTGCAACACTCAAGATTGATCGCAATGCACTATGCTGCGGTATTACGACTTAATCACCACCATCCGTTTCCTATGGACGTCACTTCATAATTTACCGATTGCCACAGACGTTTGTTGGTGACACTTGAGGCTCGACAGTGCTCGTCTTGTTGATCTGGCGACTCGAGCACGCTCCGCTTCAACATGCAGACTCGTGTTCAATCCCGCACAACCGCGGGCTTGATGGCGCTGAACGCTAACAAAAGCGCGACACCACTGAGAAATGCCAGTCCTCTTCGAACGCGCGGATTTTGGCCCCGTGATCGGCTGCAAATATGTAGCCGCGTGTCATGGTGAAGAGCAGCAGATATTGAACGACTCGCCCCGTCGACACGGCCGGTGAGGCTGGTTTGAAAACTTCAATCACTCGCATCGCGACACGTTGGAAACACGCACGTCCGGTTCGGAGCAACGGCAGGCCGAGCGATCTCGGCATAAAAATACGTCGGTCGCAAGGGGGGGGTGAGTGGCCCGTTTAAAGTGACCCGCGTACGAACCGCCCTAAACCCAAATCCCTTCGTCGCGGCTCGATTGATGACTCCGCTTGCATTGGCAAGTATCGTATAGACCATGATGCGATGCCTTGTCACCGGCGGTGCTGGATTCGTTGGTTCGAACCTGTGCAAAACCCTTGCGAGGAACGGGCACGATGTGACGGCGGCGGACACGTTTTTGTCAGCCCACTGGAACACGTTGTCCGACTTCGAGGGCGACGTGCTGACGCTCGCTAACGGTCTGGACATCGCCAGCATTCGCGAGCGCGCCACACGCGATGGGGCGTTCGACGTCATCTTCCATCAGGCGGCGATCACCGGCGTGATCGCTTCAGACGGGTCGGCCAGCGCGGGTGATGATTTTCAAACGTTCCTGCGAAACAATGTCGAGCAGTTTCGCCAGCTCCTTGATCTGGCGGTTGATACGGGTGCACGCGTGATTTGGGCGAGTAGCTGTTCGGTCTACGGGAAAAATACGCCGCCCATGATCGAAACGCAGAAGGTCAATCCGCTCAACGTTTATGCGTTCAGTAAGGTGCAGAATGAGCGACTGGCCAGGCGATATGCGGACAAGTTGCGGCACCCGGTGGTGGGCCTGCGGTACAGCAACGTCTACGGGCCCGGCGAAGCGCATAAAGGGAAGCTGTCGAGCATGATTAACCAGTTGGCCGGGCAGATGAGGCAGGGCAAAAAGCCTCGTATCTTTAAAGCCGGGGAACAGCGACGGGACTTTGTTTATATTGACGATGTAGTCTCGGCGAATTTGGCGGCGATGACCGCGCGCGAGTCGTGCGTGGTGAACGCGGGTGCGGGCCGGAGCTGGTCATTCAATGATGTCGTGCAGGAGTTGAATCGCGTCCTCCAGACCGACCTTGCGCCCAACTACTTCGACAATCCGTATGGCTTCACACAAGACTGGACGGAGTGCGACATGACGCTGGCGAGAGAAAAGCTCTCGTACATTCCGCAATTCGATTTGGCGAACGGAATCGATGCGTACGCGAAAAGCGGTTTGCTGGGGGTGTAGGGGCGATGCGACTCACGCGCCCAACGCCTGGAATGATGCCTTTTGAATTTGGTCCTGTAATGTCAGGAGAAAAAAGAAACCGGGCCGCGAGCGGCCCGGCTAAATTTTTTGGTTTTTGTGAGTGTCTTTAAACCAGGACCGATTCGTCTGTATCGCTCGTCTGACGTTGTGGGCCGACGAAGATGGGGGACGTAGAGAAGAGGCTGGCATTTACCAGCGTGGCATTGATCGAAGTGGCATTGATCGAAGTGGCATTGAAGCTGGCCGGGGTTGCGACGGAAGAGGCGGTGAAGACACCTGAAGGAAGGAAGCGGACGGCGTCGGCGACGACGAAGGGATTCTCGCCGACGACGCGAACGGTTAGCGGCCTGTCGCTGCGATTTTCGAATCGACCCAGCAGGACCCATCCGCCCGGAAGGATGGGCGAGTTGCGGGTGATGGTCGAACTTCGCACCAAACGGTCGCCTTGGCGAACCTGATAGGGAACTGGGGTGTTGATGAGCTCGTTGAGGTCAACGTCACCGGTGTCGATGGCGGGAAGTCGTCGTGCGAACACGAAATAATTGGTGCGGTTGGCTAGAGAGGGCTGGTAGCGAATGCTGGTGATGGGCGGATTGACATTGTTGTCGCTGGGCGTGGGTGAAGGGTCTGAGAAGAGGTAATTTGCGCCCAGGAAGCCAGTCCCGACGGTTTCGACTGTCCAAGTTCCGACGCGTCGGGCGGCCGGATCGGTGTTGTCGACGACGACTTCGCCGCGCGACAGGGTGACTGCGGTAGAGGAAGCGGCAGGAGACGTACCGGCGGTGTTGAAGGCGGACACACGGACAAAATACTCGGTACCGGCGGCTAGTCCCGGGATGGTGACCGATCGAGTGCCTCTGCCGGTGATCTGTGAGTTTGTCGCGAAAATTTCATTGGTGATAACACCGCGTCGGAAGGTGCGATCCGTACTGGCCTGGATGCGATAGCCGATTTCGTCGGTCGAGTTGTCGCGAAAGGTGACGGCGATTTCAGATCCCGAGCGGCCCAAGGAGGTGATGGAGCTGGCGGCGGCGGGAATGCTTTGCGGCCCGAGGACGAGTCGTCCGGTCCTGCCACTGCGGGCGGTGAAGTCGTATTGGTCGAACGCCAAGGCGTAGAAAGTGACGTTGCCCGGGGAAAGCGCGGAGGTCCTGGCGACGACGGCCCATCCGCCGCTGTCGCCGTCGGTGTCGATACCGATGGCCGTGTCGAAGGAGGTCAGAAGAACGCCTTGATTGTTTCTGTCGCCGGCGACTTGCAGTCCCGAGATGCCGTTGGATTCACGAAAGAAGCGTACTTCTGCGACGGGGTTGGTGCCTTGGTTGCCGGGGGCGGTAAAGGTCCGGATGTCGTTGGCGCGGACGCGAATTCCAGAGCCGATGGCTTGGAAGGTAGGCGAGAGTGCGACGTTGGCGATGGTGGGATTGGCGTTGCGGATGACGCCAAAGTTGACATCGACGCGCGCTTCATCAGCGGTGACAGTGATGACTTGAGTAAAGGGGAGCAGGCCGGTGGATTCGTTATTAGGGGCGGCGTTGGACAACCCGCCGGCAACAGCCAGCGCGGAGGCGGGCAGGACTCGCAGTGGGGTTCTGGGCGAGTTGTTGAACTCGCCGCGTGGGTTGCCCGGAGTGGTGGGCGGCGGCGGGGTTGTGCCCCGCGTATTGTTGATAGCCGCACCGCTCAGGGGTGGTGAGTAAGGGTCGGCGAGACTGAAGTTGACGGTGTAGCCGAGGTCGGCGAACTGGCCGACGGTGATGGTGGATAGCGGGCTGAATCCGTTGCTACCAAAGCCGGTCATGAGTTCGGTGTCGAAGACTTCTTCGGACCAGTGCGAACCGCGGGTTCCGGGGCCGCCGCCACTTTCGAGCGGGACGCCCGTTTCGTTGCCACCGAAGATGCGGTTGTATTCGCGAAGGGCGTTAGCGCCTATGTAGGTTGGGGTGCTGGTGTTCTCACCTGCGACCAGATCATCGCGATTGTCCCAGAGCGTTCCAAAGCCCAGGACGTGGCCCATTTCGTGAAGAACCGTGGAGCGGAAATCTTCGCTGTTGGCGGAGGCGGGAGAAAAGTCGGCCAGATCGAATTCCATGAAGCCAAAAGTCGGAAGGCCGCCTTGGCTATCCGGGCGGCGCTCGGTAAAGGTGGCCTGACCGAGTGTTCCGCCTGGCCCGTCGATGTTTAGGAGACGAGCCTCAATCGCGAGGTCGTCAACGACCCTTCCCGCCGCTATGGAATTGAAGTCCGGCAGGTCCCCGATGATGACCTGAGCCCAACGCTCAGCGGCCTCCTGAAAGACGGCTTGCTGCGTGCTCGTGAGTGAGTCGTCGGGAAAGATTACTTCAATGTCGAAGTTGCTGCCTCTTGAACCCTGTCGGCCTGGGAAGGTCTGCCCGAAAGCGGGCTGAAGGACTTGCCCGACGTAAAATTCGCCCGCGGGCAGATTGCTAAAACTATAGTTGCCGCGTGAGTCCGTGATGGCTGTACGCTCGCCCCTGTCGAAGGCGCGATTCTGGTTGGCATCAATGAAAACCTGCCACCCGCCGAGCCTTCGCTCAATGGCCGCTTCAAAGCCTCTGGACGCGTTGGCATCTTCCCAAACGAAGCCGGAGATCGAAGCCATCAGGCGGCGTTCCTCGCATCGTTCGACGTGGGTGGCCGGGAGACGCGTGGGGAGTGTTGGCAAAGCAGCACGGATGGATCGACCGGGTGACTGGAGGATGCTTTTGTTCGTCATAGGTGTGGGATCTTGGGAGGTTAGAGTCCTTCTTAGGCGGCAGTATAGTCACGGTTACAGACGCCGCCACTATTTGTGCTGGTACATAACAATTGTTTGCGACGGCGAGTGGTGATGTGTTCTTCCAAAGTCCGGGGAAATGAACGACACTGCCCGCCGTGACAGGCAATGCAGGGAAAAACGTTTCGGGCTGGTCGGCATTTTGGGAGAGCGTGCCCGCATCGTTATTGGCGGGCGGACTGGCTGCGGCGATCGCGGCGGCGACGGTGATGGGCGTGATCCTATTTGTCATGCACCGCCGATGGGTCAGACCCGCTCGCTCGCTCGCACAGACCGCGGGCGAACTCGCTTCGGGCAACTGGTCGGCGAAGCCGCTTAGGCAATCTCTTGTGGGTTCGAACGACATGCGTCAGCTTTCGCGCCAGCTTGATGCGCTCGCAGGCACCGCCAGGCAGCAGCTCGAACAGTTGAACGACCAGCGGGCCGACCTCAGGTCGCTCGTCGATGCCCTGCCCGATCCGATCTTCCTTATTGATGAATCGCAGCGTGTACAACTGGTCAATGCGCCCGCGGCCAGGCTCATGCAGCTTCCGCCCGAAAGTCTCATCAGCCAGCGTTTTGCCACCATCGCAACCGACGCGGCCCTTGGCGCGTTTTACGATGCGCTGGTCGCGTCTGATGAGTCAGTGCCCTCGCTGCACAGAGAGATCAAACTGATTCGCGACACCAACACGTTTAGCTATCAGGCCGTCGCTCAGCGCAGCCCGGCCGGCGGCGTGCTGATCGTTCTTCGCGACGTCTCAACCCTCGTCGGCGCGGTGCAGATGAAAACCGATTTCGTCGCCAATGCCTCTCACGAACTTCGCACGCCCATCAGCGCGATCAAGGTCGCCTTCGAGACGCTTCGCGAGGTGCACAAAGAGGACCCGCAACTGGCGGATCGCTGCATCGCGATTATGGACGGGCAATTGTCGAGGCTCGAAGAAATGCTGCGAGATTTGCTCGACCTCTCGCGCGTGGAAAGCGGCGATCTCAAACCCGCGATGGCAAGCCTGCGGACGGGCGACGTGCTGGAGGTGCTGGCGTCGACGTGGCAGCCAGTGGCGCGAGAAAAGAGCATCACGCTGCAGACCATCGACGACACCGACAGCGGCGAGTTCGTCTCCGACCGACGCCTGCTTGATCTGATCCTCAAGAACCTCGTCGAGAACGCCATCAAATACACGCCCACCGGCGGGACCGTCCGCGCATTCATTCGCCAGCACGCGGGCGAGAGCGAAGTCCACGTCACCGTCTCTGACACGGGCATGGGCATTCCGCCCGAACATCTTGAGCGCGTCTTCGAGCGATTTTATCAGGTCGATAGTGCGCGATCCGGAAGCTCAGGAAGGGGAACGGGCCTCGGCCTGGCGATCGTCAAGCACGCGGCCAGCGCGCTGGGCGGGCAAGTTCGACTTTCCAGCGTTCCGGGCAAGGGCACGACGGCGAACTGCATCTTGCCGCAGTTGGGCCCCGACGCGGGTTGATCTTTCGATTGCGCGTTTAGCTTGGCAGCTTCAGCAGCTTCCGCATGCCCAAAGCAATGATCGCCGCCCGGCTCAGGTCGCGCTTCTCCGCGGCCGCGTCGATGGCGGCCAAGAGGTCGCGCGGCATGGAGAGCATCACGCGGGCGACTTGCTCTTCCACCGGCTTGGCCGGGCGTCCGCGTTTCTTGCGCTCGGCCGATGCGGCTCGCTTCATGGCGCCCCACTGTGCGTCGGTCAGGGGCGTGCCGACTACTTCGTGTGGCGGCTCAAACTGTGCGACCGCCGATTTGTATTCCACTCGGGTCATCAATCCGTAACGGTCAGAAGCACGCATCGTTTCGTTCTTTCTTTGAGACATGATTGACCTGTGCCCAAGGCGAATGAAAGTCTATTTGACGGGGTACGCAGTGTTGACAAAAACCGTCATCTCGTCATCCATTTCGAAAATCACTCTTATATTCCGGCGGCGTTTTGTTTGGCCATTTACGACGAATCGTTCACCGAGGCGCGCCGGTTTGTAGCGGGTCACAACCCACTCACATTCATCGGTACTTACGCGATGGTCGCCGATCGCGGATTCGTTTTGATCGATCCAGCGGAAGTCGTACCACATCAATAAAAGTATGCAATAAAAATCGGCGGACGTCAAGATCAATTCGGAGTGAAACGATCGAGTTCGGGGCCAAGATCAAGCCCCGCCTACTCTTCGATCGCCACGCGGACGACTTTCTCAACATCGGCGATCGCGATGCGGTCTTGCTGCTGTGAATCGCGATGGCGAAGGGTCACGGTCTGATCGACCAGAGTCTGGCCGTCGACCGTGACGCAGAACGGCGTGCCGATCTCGTCCATCCTTGCGTAGCGTCGGCCGATGGCTTGTTTGGCGTCGTATTCGCACGTGAATTTGCTGCGCAGATCCATGTAAAGTTTCTTGGCGATGTCGGGCATGCCTTCCTTGTTGACCAAGGGGAAAATGCCGAGCTTGACCGGGGCGAATTTGGGCTTGAACCGGAAGAACTCGAACTTCTCCACGCCCGCCCGGGCCTCGACGGTATACGCTTCGCAAAGCAGTACGAGTACCGCGCGCGTCAGGCCCGAGGCGGGCTCGATCACGTTTGGTATGTACCGCGACTTGCTCTTGATTTCTTCGGGCGTAGCGCCTTGCTCTTTGAGCTTGATCTGCAGTTCCTGATCGAAGTAATCCAGCTTCTGGCCCGAGTGGGTCTGGTGCTGCGTGAGGTCGTAGGCGCCGCGGTGTGCGATGCCCTCGAGCTCGCCGAAGTCTGGTGCGGTGAAGGGGTATTTGTATTCGATGTCGACGCAGGCCTTGGAGTAGTGCGAAAGCTCGTCCGCGGCATGGTCGCGAAAGCGGAGATTTTCCGGGCTGATGCCCAGCGTGAGCCACCAGTTCATCCGCTGATTCTTCCAGAACTCGTACCACGCCATGGAGTCGTCGGGCGGGCAGAAGAATTCCATTTCCATCTGCTCGAACTCGCGTGAGCGGAAGATGAAATTGCGAGGCGTGACTTCGTTGCGAAACGACTTGCCGATTTGAGCGACGCCGAAGGGCACGCGGACGCGTGTGGTGTCGCTGACGTTTTTGAAGTTGAGAAAAATGCCCTGCGCAGTTTCGGGGCGCAGATAGGCCTTGTTACTTTCATCCTGCACCGGCCCGGGGTACGTGAAGAGCATGAGGTTGAACGGACGGCTCTTCGACAGCGTGCCCGGCTTGGTCGCGTCGGGCGCGACAACGAGCGGCAAAAGCTCGTCGGCCAGTTGCGTGAGCGGGGTGAACTTCGCGGGCGAGATCACCTCTCCGCCGCCGGTTTTGCGGGCGATTTTGTCAAGGCGCTTCACGAAAAGCTCGGCCGCGTCGTCGCCCGACATGACGCTGTAAATTCCCAGTTCGTCGATCGTGCCGCTCTTACGCCTGACTTGTGCGGGCGCGGTCCAGACGTGGTCCGCGCGGTAGGGCTGATTGGTCTCGCTGCAATCGACCATCGGGTCGGCGAACGTCGCGACGTGCCCGGATGCTTCCCAGGTCTTGGGGTGCTGAATAATGGCGCTATCGAGCCCGACCATGTCGATGACCTCGCCCTTGTCGTCGACGGGCGGGCATTCGACCATGTGTTTCCACCAGTGGTCGCGAATGTTGTTTTTCAGGAGCGTGCCCAGCGGGCCGTAGTCCCAGAATCCGCGGATCCCGCCGTAGATGTCGGAGGCGGGGTAAACAAACCCGCGTCGCTTGGCCAGGGCGACGATGGCATCCATGACAGACGGGGAGACAGACGGGGCGGCAGGCGGATTGGCAGGTGGAGTAGGATTGGACATGTTGGTTTTGGTTGGAGGGTCGTGACCTGGCTGGACGTCTTGCAAACCAATATCGCATGCCAATTATCGCCTACCAGTTATCTTCTGCCAACTATCGCATATTGGCGTCAATGCAAACAGGCAAGCGAAAGTTCGCCTGCCCGTTTTGGAATATTTAGAGTGATCGGCAGGACGACGAATCAGGCAGCCTTGCTGTCGGCCTTGATCTTGAGCGTGTTCAGACGCTTTGCAAGACGGCTTCGCTTGCGCGACGCGGCGTTCTTGTGGATCGTCCGCTTGGCTGCGGTGCGGTCGAGCTTCTGCGTGACCTTCTTCAAAGCGTCCGTTGCTTTGGCGACATCGCCGGCGGCGATCGCGAGATCAAAAGTCTTCACAACGCCCTTCACCAAATCCTTGCGATGACGATTACGAAGGCGACGCTTTTCGTTCTGACGGACGCGTTTCTTTGCTGAGAGTGAATGGGCCACGGTAAATTGCTCCTGACGGACGACTATTCGTTACAGTTTTGTTCTCTAATTCTCGAACGTGCGGAATTGCCATCGAATAGAATCCTTCCGGAGTTCTCCCAGGCAATCTCGGACGCGAACCGCGTAGGATAGCGACGGATCGGCCAATGTCTAGCACCGGGCAGCGAGAAAAAATTGAGTCGAACCAAAAAGTCGACTCGAGATCACTCTGGCGTTCAGTCTCGCGATCACTCTGGTGATGATCTTGGCGATCACCTTGGCGTGG
>JBBQKP010000095.1:0-12312 GCA_038326995.1 Tepidisphaerales bacterium | reverse complement strand
TTTTTTTCTTAAGCGGCGGTCGATTTGGTTCGAAATAAACGGTGGCAACTGACTGGTCGGATGATTAAAGTTTCTCGCCGTCTGTTCGGCGAGCCGGTCATGTGGGACCTGGAATTTTTTTTAGAGAGAGAGTTCGATTATGAGAAGCAGCACACTGCCGGCGAAGGATTTCGCCCTTCTGGAATGGGCCGCGAATTTTGATGGACTGATCGCCACCAAGCCGCACTTCGGGCTGACGATAGATCAGGTCTTGTTGTTCAACGCGGCGTATCTCGCCTATCAATCCGCGTACGCAAAGGCGGTCGAGCCTTCGACCCGCACACGCGTGACGGTCGCGGAAAAAAATCAGGCGCGCACCGACTTGAGGACCGAGGCGCGTCGGTGCATTTCGATCATCGACGGACAGGCCAATGTGACGGATGCGCAGAAGATCGCGCTGGGCATCAACATCAGGGACAACAACCCGACTCCCGTGCCCCGGCCGACGTTCGCACCCTTCATTGAAGTCATTTCCGCCGTCGGCAATCGCGTGACGATTCGGCTGATTCAGTCGAAGACGATCAAGCGTGGCAAACCCATGAACGTGATCGGTGCGACCTTGTTCAGCTATGTCGGAGCTGTTCCGCCCACGAGCGAAGCAGGCTGGAAGTTCGAGGAAAATATCACGAAAACGGAGACGGCGGTGCAGTTCGCACAGGAACTCGTCCCGGGCACGAAAGTGTGGATCACCGCGTTCTGGTTCAACCGCAAAGCAGAGAGCAGCCCGGCCGCGGTTCCGGTCAGTACGAATCTGCCCGGCGGCAGCGCGATGGCGCGGGCGGCGTGATCGGCTGAAATGACTCGCTCGACTGGAATAAAGCGCTCGACTGCGTGTGATTTCGTCCCTGTTTTTTGTCAACTCTCCGCCCACGCATCATCTGGTGCGTGGGCGGTTTCGTTTGATGCATCGGCCAAATTCGTACGAATGCGAATCTATACCAATTGATCGAGCCCGCTCAGGCCGATGACTTCGTGGCTGAAGAACGGCTCGGCGTACTTTGTGGCGATGCGGTTGCCGAAGTAGCTGCTGGCTTCGGTCACAATTTCGATCCCGCCGTCCTCGTTCGAAAGGCCTTGCGATTCGTAGCTTCGGCACGCGCGGATTTTCTGTTCGAACGTGCTGCTGATGTCGATGCAAAATGTCGGCGCGAAGGAGATTCGCAGGTGCGTGCAGAAATAATAAATGATCCGCTTGGGGTGCCAGGGCTCGCCCGGAATGTCGGTCTTGGTGAGCTTGGCGTCGAAGCGCGCGTCTTCGGCGATCTTCGTGACTGCGACGTGGTCCGGGTGCGCGTCGGGCATGAACGGAATGAACATCACGCTCGGTCTGTGTATGCGAATTGCGGCGGCGAGCTTGTGACGCGAGGCGAGGTCGTGCGTGACCTGACGATTGGGCAGGCCCAGGTTGGAACGCGTGCAGCCGAGGATTTGTGTGGCGAGGGCTGTTTCGCGGGCGCGCGTTTCGATGCTGCCGCGCGGCGTCGGCTCGCCGTTGGTCATGTCGAGCAGGTGCACGGCGTGGCCTTGCTGAACGAGCTTGATGATCGTTCCGCCCATGCCGAGCTCGCCGTCGTCGGGGTGCGGCGAGATGATGAGAAAAGATGCCATGATTTAGTTTCCTATGCCGAGCTTAATGCTGATCGATCGCAATTCTAAAAACGGCTGCTCGTGCGACGGCGTCGCAAGTCGAAGGAAAAGACCGGCCGGGTCGTCGGGGAGTTTTGACGCGGCGTCTTTATAACGAGCCACCTCCGCGGCGACTTCGACGAGCGGCATGATCGCTTTCAATCCGTCGCGCACGGAGTTGAGGTCCGCCTCTTCTCCCTTCGACAATTTGTCGAACGCATTGAAGAGCGGCCCGGCGAAGGGCTGCCTCGCCTCTCCCAGTGATTCGCGCGTCGCACGCCAATCCGCCCATTTCGTGACCATCGCCGCCTGTTCGAGCGTCGCTTCTATTTTCGCCGCCTCACTCAGCAGACGCGTCGCCTCCGAGAGGTTCAAGAGACGCCGATACACGCCGTCCTCGATTCGTTCTTTTTCGATGAGCTGTTGGAACGCCTGATTGACGGTTTGTCGCCAGGTGATGGCGAATTGTTCGGGCGTGATGCCCGCGTAAGTTTCGCCGACGGGACCGGTGAACAGGGCCGGGTCGATTGAGGCGATACGCGTTGCGATATCGGCGAGTTGATTGGTTTGGCGGATGGTGGTCGTGCCTTGTTCGGCGCGCTGGACGTCGGAGAGCCTGACCATCGCCACGCCCAGAATTCGCTCGAGCGCGTTGGGTGCGGCGGCCGGTCCGGAACGAGGCCTGAACTCCGCGAGCTTCGACATCGAGGCGGCGAGTCCTTCGCAATCAAGAGCGAGATCGACGGCGGAACTGGCTCGGCCCGCCGCGTCTGTACAGCTTTGCGGCGTAGAGGCGAATGCGCCATTTCCGCCGACGTTCTTGATGTCATCCATCGCAAGATCAAGTGCGGCTGACGCTGAGGCGCGAGCACTGTCGGCCCCTTTTCGAAGCGACGGCGAAAGCGCGGCCTTTGGAAGTGCGCTGAGCTTTGCTCGCTGGTCAACTAGTTCTTCGAGCAGAGAGAGCATGTCCAGGCCGACCGCGCCGGCGTCGCGAGACCAGGCGAAGAACGCGGCGAATTCCTGACGGTCGGCGGCGGCGAGCGGAATCGCGTCGACACGCGCAGAAATTCCGGCGTAGCTCGAAAGTGCGTTGATGCGCGACAAACCCGCCTCGCGCGTTCGGGCGTCTGAGTACAGCGCAACGGCCGACGATAGACGCGCGTCCAATGCCTGCCGCGTCTCGACCGACACTGCGATATTGCGCTGCAGTGCGGCGGCCATGTCGAAGACGATCCGCAGCGTGCGCGTGATCTGTTGTGCGTCGGCGGCGGGTGCAGACTCGGCCGCGTCGCATAAAGCGGCGATCTGCCGACGCAATGTGACCGAGACCGAAATCTGCTGCACGCGCTGCTTCATCTGCGCTGGCGTGAGCTGCGCGGGGGTGGAGGTATCGTGTTGATTGGCGTCGGGCTTGGTCTGCACGGGCGCGAGCAGTGTCGGGCGCATTGCGGGCATGACGGTCGGAAGCGGCACTCCCGCAACCCCGGCCGCGTGACGCGCGACGATTGCGAGTGTCTGGTCCAGGGCTTCTCCGGCCGGTTCTGCGGTCAATTTGAACGTGATTTCGCGAAGCAACCTGCTCGATGCCTGTTGGAGCGGTGTCGCCTTTTCTGTTCTCGCCTTCTCATCAATCAGCGTGATGACCTGCCTGAGTTCGGCGCGGCGAAGCGTGATGACGACGGATGAGTCGAGGGCGGCGGGCGACTGTACGACGGGCCGATCCCGGGGCCGGGAATTGCGGTCTGTGCGGGCGTCTGTGCGGGCATCTGGCCGAGGTTCTGCTCGGGTTTCGATTTTCTTAGATGCCATGAGCAGCCATCGATCAACGATTCGCAGATCAATCGCGGCGTCGATAAACGGAACGGATTCCGCCGCGACCTCGCCGCGATTTTGCAGCAACTCCGCGATCTCGTCTTCGAGCGTTCGCACCTCTTGCTGATTCGCCTGATCGAGTGAAGGCCGCGGATTGGCGGGCGCGGATTGTTGCGGATCAGCCATGCTCGACTCGGGCTGCGCGTGCGTCAGGGACGTGAAAAGAACCGCTACGACGCAGCTTACAGCTTTGGATGCGCAGCTCAGAAATTGCGTTGAGCGATCGTGATGCATGAGTACCCGTGTATTTAAGTTCGAAGAATGATGAGTAACTGCGTCGGCCGATTGACTGAGTTAGTTCTGACTGAGTCGCGAAAGATATTTTTGCGGATCGGCCTGAAATCCTTTCACGCATCCGCTGCAGCAGAACGCGACGAGCTGGTTCGTCGGGCGATGGACGAAATAAATGATGTCTTTCGCTTCCGGGAGCGCCTCGCCCGACATAATGCACGTCTTGAGCGGATATTTGTCCTTACCCGCGGCGATGATGAGAGCGTCCATCTTTTCGTGGCCCGCCTTGATGTCTGCCATGAATGGCTTGGCACACCCGCCGCAGCAAAACCGGACTTCGCGATCGTCGATGGTGCGTACGATGGGGTCGCCCATCGTGTTGAGCTTTTCGCCCGAGGTGACGCAGACATCGAGCGGGTAGGCGACTGGCTTTGTGGTGGGCTGGGTTGTGGATGGGATTGAAGCGGGCTCTGCCCGTAAGAAGGAGTCTGAAACGCCGGATATTGCGAAAGAGGCGATGAGAAAAGCGATTGAGGCTGGGAATTGTGTTCGGGACATGGCTGGGGGCCTTTGCGAGTGAAGATGCTGTGGTATACTGGCTACGTTGGATGTTACGCCGAAGCGGCCGGGCATGAAAACGCTCAGGAAGGTTTTCGAGCCTCATATCTGAACTGCCAAAGTTTACGCCGCTTGTTCAAATTCTGTTTGAAAAAAGTCTTTGTAGCGTGAGGTGCGATGATGTCGCAGAATGCGCCGGAGCAAGGTCGTGAGGATGTGATGCGTTTACCGCTTCCGCCGATGCCAAAGATCGGACTTGATCGGCACGTCTATGCGACGAGGGCAAAGGAGGCCGAATCGCATGAGGATCATCACGATCACGAAGCGCAGAAGGTCGGGCTGTACATCACGCTGGCGATAGACCCTCACGCGACGTGGAAAGAGAAACTGAAATATTTTCGGCACGCGCTGGAACATCACTGCAAACCGCCGCCGTTTCCGGAGGAGGATGTGTGGAATTTTTACGCGGCCTTAAAGGTAATGGTTAAGGAGCAAGCCGGGCGCGAGGCGATACGTCTTGGCAGTGCACAGGACGATTTTTATGCGGCGCGGACGTCGATGGGGCAAACTCGGGATGAGATCGCGGATGAGGCGGAAGAATTTTTCATGGAACTTCTCAGGTGTGGTTCGACGTTCCAACCGGCCGAAGGTTGTCCGGATCATTTTTGCGAAGAGGACTGGATGACTTTGAAGATGATTCGCGACCAGTGGATTTAAGCGTTTGCGTTCCGTTGAGTGACAATCGCGCGTGATCGCGTGGGAACGACGCCCCCGCATTTGAGTCTGATGAGACATTTCGCGAGAGTGTGGGCATGGCAAAGGAACTGACTCCGAAGCAGATCGTCGCAGAGCTGGACAAGCACATCATCGGGCAGCTTGATGCGAAGCGGGCCGTGGCGGTGGCGATTCGCAATCGCTGGCGTCGGCAGCAGCTTTCGCCTTCCGTTGCGCAGGAAGTCACGCCGAAAAACATCCTCATGATCGGGCCCACGGGCGTGGGCAAGACGGAAATCGCAAGGCGACTTGCGACATTGACGGGCTCGCCGTTTGTAAAAGTCGAGGCGACGAAGTTCACGGAAGTCGGCTATCACGGCAGAGACGTCGATGCGATGATTCGAGATCTGCTCGATGCCTCACTGCACATGGTGAAGCAGGAAATGAGGCAACCCGTCGAGGCCGCGGCAGCAGCGTCGGCGGACCAGCGACTGCTCGATTTATTGTTGCCCTGGCAAAGCAGAACACGCGAATTATCAGCGGGCGAGCCGACGCACGAACAAGCACGCGACGCAATGTTGATCCGACTTCGCAACGGCGAACTTGATAGTCAGCAAGTTGATGTCTCGATAGAGACCAAATCCAACATCGTCGGAATGCTAGGGGCGCAGGGCATGCAGATCGATCCGGAAATGGAATCGATGTTCGAGCGGCTCGTGCCTGCCCGACGTGAGAACAAGACCACGACCGTCGCACAGGCGCGTCAACTCTTTCGCAACGAAGAAGCCGAGAAACTGGTCGACACCGAGAAGCTCACGCAGGCGGCAATTGAAAGGTGCGAGCAATCGGGAATCGTCTTCATCGATGAAATCGACAAGATCGCCAGCACGGGAAAGGAACAGGGGCCAGACGTATCGAGGCAAGGCGTGCAGCGCGACCTTTTGCCGATCGTGGAAGGAAGCACGGTGACGACGCGACACGGCCCGGTGCGCACGGACCACATTCTCTTCATCGCCGCCGGTGCTTTTCACAATGCCAAGCCGAGCGACCTGATGCCCGAATTGCAAGGCCGATTTCCGATCCGTGTCGAGCTGTCGGATCTGACTCAGGCGGACCTGGTGCGCATTTTGAAAGAGCCGCGAAACGCGCTGACGTATCAGCAGATCGCACTATTGGGTGTGGAGGGTGTGAAGCTGACCTTCACCGCCGACGCGATTGATGCCATTGCTCAGATCGCGTTCGAATTGAACAAGAAAACACAGAACATCGGGGCCAGGCGATTGCACACCGTCGTCGAACGCGTGCTGGACCAGATCAGTTACTGCGCGAGCGAATCGCCAGGAAAAGTATACGAGATCGACGCCCGATATGTGCAACAAAGGCTCCAGGATATTCTTGAGGATGAGGACTTGAGTAAGTTCGTGCTGTAGCGCTTACTCAAATTCGAATTGTCGGCGGGGGAAGACATTTCTCGCTGGTACTGAGGTTGGATTTCCCCGCGGCAGAAAGCCGACTTATCCGGAATGTTGGTATACGTTTACGAATGAATCACGCGCGGAGTCACGACATGGATTAATTATCGGCTGTGTCGAGATCTCCAGAAAAGTTACCATACGGATCGTTGAAGTGTTACAGGTAACGAACTGCGGCGTCTTATTGAATGGAAATAGCGTGAAATAAAGCTTAGGAGAATCAGAAACCACCATGTTTTTTAACACAACTGCCTATCGTATCAAACCCGTCAACCGCAACCAAAATCGAAGCGACGCGCCAAAATGTGCATTGCGCGCTGCTTCGAACTTCATCGTCGATAAGCTCGAAGAACGCAGGTTGATGACCAGCGCGCTGACGATCACCAGCTTCGCTGTCGAAGGACGCAGGAATACAGACCTCACGCCGCGTAATGGATCTGCGGTCATCGTGACGTTCTCCGGCAACGTGAATCTGCAGTCCAACGGTTTCAACAGAATCCGCGTGTCGGCGGCGGGTCTGAACCCGATCACCGGCCTCGAACAGCGCTACTCCATGCGAGGGCTGTCTGCCTCGGCAGTCAATGGTAATCCCCGCGCTGTCAGAGTGAACTTCGGGTCAATCATTTCCAACAACGCTCGGTTCAACATTGAAGCCGGGGCGATTAGAGACACGACCAATGAAGATGTCGTGCGAACATCCACCGCGACAGATAATAGAATCCGCACCAACATCACGCGGCAGCAGGCAACACTCGCACAGCGCGCGTTACGCCCCACCGATGTATCACTCTTTGACCGCACGAACTTCAGCACTTCGCCAGTCAGCGCTACTGCCAACATTTCACCATCAGCCAACAGTGTGCGGTCAAGTCTCAGTACGTTCCTCTCTGCGAAGGTAACGGCTGGCAAGCTCACTTCCGCTCAGCGGACGAGCCGCTTGAATCAGTTCACTAACTCTGCCAACATCGCCATCATTCCCGATGCAAACATTCGCGCCGCAGTGATCAGCCTGGCCGGGACCATCGCCGAGAGCGCGATCGACGCCTACTTCGGCACCGCCAATCTCACCGGCCGGACCTGGTCGACCGTTGAAGCCGATGGATCGCGATTTGGTGTCGATGCGAGATACGCCGAAACACGCATCGTCAATGGACGACTTCAGACCATCATCAATCCTGTCTACCAAGGCGAGGACTTCCGCTCGCTCAGCGCCTTGCTCGCACACGAAGCACTTCACCAAGATAACCCGTCGTCCATCAGGGAAGAGACCATCACCAACGCCATCGAGACTCTCGTCTGGGCGGAACAACTCGACATTGACGCGACCCCGGCAGACAACGGCACACAATTGGTCGCACGCCAGAATTTCCGCCTGTTATCGCTGCTGAACAGCGGCCGTAGCAACTTCCCCAATGTGGGCACCGGCGCGGGTGTCTTGCGTAGCCCCGCGGGCGGCGTGCTGGCGGGTGGCACGCCAGTAGGCGGCGTCTCGGGACAGACCATCTCCAGCTTCGAACAGGACCTTGACGTCGAGTATCGCGGTCGCGGTTTCGGCGACTTCGGCGACCAGCCGGGAAATGTCACCCTCAACGCTTACATCAACAGAGCGATCAACACTACCGGCCGAACCTACAATTTCAGCCAGACCACACTCGATACCCTCGACCGCAGCCAGACGGTGATCAATCCAGTGGTCGCAATCAAACTCGCGGGGATTCTCAAGCTCGCGTGGGTCGCTTAAGCGCTTTTCGTTTCTGTCCTGGTTCATCAAGCCCCCGCGAGATCTATCGCGTGGGGCTTTTTTTCGCGCTCAAAACTGATCTATGTATCCTGAGTTTTGCGTCATGTTTATGCGTTCGCTTCGACCCAGCGAATCACGGTACACTTAAGGCACCATGCTGAACTCGATCGCACCTCAATCCACTTCGCCACAGTCCACTTTACCGCCGCGAGTCTGCTCGTCATGCAAGGCGACCCTCTCGGCGTACAGCGAGAAATGTCCGAAGTGCGGCAAGGATTCAAGCCATGGAACCCAATTCCTCAGCCTGATCATCGTCACCGGCTTTCTCATCGTTTTGCCCGTGATTGTGCTTCTGGTGATGTGGCTGTTTGTTTCGCCCTGAGTATTAATCACTCTGGTTTTGTCGTGGGCATCGTCGTCGTATCAAGCACCTTCTCGCCCGACGCGCTCAGGTCCGGAGGAATATCTTTAATGATGTGTTCGAAGCCGATCGCATTGTCGATCCGACGAACGAGCGAGAAATCGTCTTTGTAATTTACCGGAACGAGCCTGGTCTGGCCTGTGCCGTCGAAGAATTCCGCGACGCTTGTGCCTTCCCATTTGAACTCGAGCAATCCCTTGCGGACTTTCTCCGCGAGTTCGGGCTTGAGGGTATGCACATATCCGAAACTCGCGGTCGGGAACTTCTCGCTCTCGAAGATCACTTTGTATTGCTCGGCCTTGATTCGCCCCGCCGCCTGCTCGCGCGAGAGAACATCCGACGCCACCGCCGCGAATGTGTATTTGCCACTTGCGATGCCCGCGATCGATTCGGAGTGCCCGCCCGAATATCGAGCCGAATAATCGCGACCCAGTTTTAAGTTCTGGTCATTCAACAGAACGAGTGGCGCCTTAAATCCGGAGTTACTGGTCGGCTCGGTGAGTGTCAGCTCTTTGTCTTTGAGTGCCGCCTTGATATCGCCTGGTGTTTCGGTCGAAGAGGCCGCAATAATTTTGACCTGCGCTTTGCTGGGCCCGGAGGAATCACCCAGGACGGCCACGGGCACAAAACCGCCCGCGTCGACCGCGATCGGCACGCCGCCGGTATTGAACGCCATGACATGAATCACGCCGTCGCGGAGCGCGACCAATTGCTCGTCGGGCGAGATGAACGGAACATACTCGACACGTTTGCCTGTCGCCTGCGCCAGCGATTTCACCCAAGGCTCGAACGCCTTTTTCGTTTCTTCCGGATTTGATGTCGCCAGATAGGTGAACTTCAAAACCTCAGGGTCAATCTGCTTGGCGACTTCCGTCGGCGCATCCGCGACGAGGTCGGCGTCGGCGTCAGTAAACTTATCCGACAACTTATTACTGATCTGCCGCGATAACCCGGTCGCAGACTCCATGTACTCACCTTGACGGGCGAGATACTTTTGAACATCCGGACCGGGCCTGAGGAAGTACGCCAGCGACACGATCACCACGACCGCAATCAGCGTGATGATGACGAGTGCAATCGTCGAACCCCTTCGCGCCAATCGACTATGTGACCTTGACATGGTCAAAAATTGCCCTCTTCGACACGAGCGGCGCTGGTGATTCGAGCTGCTTTTGTACTCACCAGAAAACCGAGACGACTCGGGCGTGTGCGAAATTGACATCGAAGTTCCTCTCGAAGTGTGAAAAAATTGAACTCGCCTGTGAAACGTTACCACAAATTAGATTGGTTTGGTCAAGTTTTGGGTGAATCTAATACACGGGTGACTCGGCTGATTCATCGGACGTCCAAAAAAGATCGTCAACACACGCCACGCGGCTCCTTCGACTTCCTCGGCGTTCTGATTTACCTTTCGCAGGAATGTCCAGCGACTACGACAAGTCCGAATTGGCCAAGCGGCTGGCTCGCATGACCGGCACCGACGAGCCCGAACAACGCCTCGCCGAGGACCCTAAGGTTCAGCCGTTACACCGACCGGCGGCGCCGACGAAAGCGCCCGCTCCGGAGTCCGCGCCCATTCCGCCTCACACCCCCGCCGCATCTGCGGTCCCCGCGCGCCCTGTCAGGCCTTCCCAGCCCGTTGCCGTAAACCCATCGAACCGCCGACTGCTCCAGCCGTTATCCCCTACAATTGCTCCTCCAGTGGCACCGGCAGTATCGCCGACAGCCGCGCCTATCGTCGCCCCATCACCGTTACTGTCACCGGCACCTACTGCTCAAGCCCAAACATCTACAGCCACTCCGCCCCGAAATTCCACGCCGAGTACCAAGTCACCCACAGAGTCCAAGCCGGACAAATCCAAAAGCGCGAATCAAACTGCTTCCGATGCGGCTGCTCGTCCGGCCGCACTAAAGGGAAAGAGCAGAGCCGCGCCAGTCGCGTCGCAGCCCCGTTCCTCCAACGCCGCCGATCTTCGCGCACGCTTTCGAGCGCGGCAGATCGAGACCTATCGCGTCATGATCCCGACGTGCCTTGTGTCAGGCATCACGTTGCCCATCCTGGCCGGGATGTGGTTCTTGCTCGATCAGGATGCGGTTGCGAGAAAGCTTCCGCTCTGGGTTCCGCTGGGTGTGGGCGTCTTCGGGCTTGTCGCACTTGCACTGGGCATATTACTGGTCAGCGTAGTCCGGACTTATCTGCATTTGCCCGCGAAGACGCCGCGTTCGTCTTCCGCACAGGCCATCTAAGAGCGTTGTTTAAGAGCATTGTTTAAGAGCGTTGTTGTTTCGCTGGAATACCAAGCATTTGTGATCAATTCCGTGCGTTGTCACGCGTTGATAATCATTTCAATTCCCCTGAACCCTTTCAACGCCGCACCAGTCATCTATACTTTCACTATGGCCAAGCAAGAAAAGCGTGTGATCATCGTCGGCGGCGGACTGGCGGGGTTGTCTTGCGCGATCAAACTCGCCGAGGAGGGCGTACCCGTCGACCTGTTCTCGATGGTGCCCGTCAAGCGTTCACACAGCGTCTGCGCTCAAGGCGGCATCAACGCGTGCAACGACATCGCTCGTCAGCAAGGTTACAGCGAATGGCAACACTTCGACGAAACGGTTCTGGGCGGCGATTTCCTTGCCGACCAGCCGCCCGTTCTTGAAATGGCCAACTGGGCGCCGCGGATTATCGATCTGCTCGACCGCATGGGCGTGCCCTTCAACCGTACTTCTGAAGGCCAGCGTGCTTTGCGAATGTTCGGCGGATCGCTCTTCAAACGAACTTTCTACGCCGGCGCGACCACGGGCCAGCAATTGCTTTATGCCCTCGATGAACAAGCCCGCCGTTGGGAGTCCGAGGGCCTCATTCGCAAGTTTGAGTTCTGGGAATTCCTCTGGCCCGTCCTGAACGACACCGGCCACTGCGTCGGGATCGTCGCACAAGACATGCGGACGATGGAAATTAAATCCTTCCGCGGCGATGCGGTCGTCATGGCAACCGGCGGAAACGGATTGCTCTTCGGCAAGTCGACGATGTCGGTCATCTGCACCGGCGGCGCGGCCGCGCGCTGTTACCAGGCGGGTGCGATTCTTGGCAATCCGGAAATGATTCAGGTTCACCCCACCGCCATTCCGGGCGAGGACAAGTGCAGGCTCATCTCCGAATCCGCACGCGGCGAGGGCGGCCGAGTCTGGGTGCCCCGCTCCAAAGGCGACAAGCGTCCGCCCAACGAAATTCCTGAGAACGATCGCATCTATTTCCTCGAAGAAAAGTATCCCAAATACGGCAACCTCGTTCCGCGCGATATCGCCACACGCGAGATTTTCCAGATCTGTCTCGACGGCTACGGCGTGGGCGGCGGAAACATGGTCTACCTCGATCTCGGCGATATCGTCAAGAAATTCGGTCGCGCGAAAGTCCTGAGCAAGCTCGAAGGCATTCTTGAAACATACGAAAAATTCGTCGGCACTGATCCGCTCGACGAGCCGATGAAAATCTTCCCCGCAGTTCACTACACGATGGCGGGCCTTTGGACGACCTACACGAAGGACGAAAAATCGGGCGGGCTGAAGTACGGTGCGCCTCTCAACATGATGACCAACGTCCCAGGCCTCTACGCCATGGGCGAGGCATCCTTCGC
>JBBQKP010000094.1:0-12365 GCA_038326995.1 Tepidisphaerales bacterium | reverse complement strand
GATCGACGTTTTCACGCTCGACCCGCACACGCTCTATTACCTGATCGAAAAGTAGGACGCGATGAACCCGCACGTTTGCAGCACGACAAACCAAACCCTACCGGTCGCTCAGCAACTGTTGAACGCGCTCCGCCCGGCCCGGCAGGTCCGACAATAATTCCTGCACGCACCTGCGCAGGTCCGCCAACTTTGGGTCGACGCGTAGGAGTTCCGTGCCGCCCGGGTACCGTTCGATCCGATCGAAATCCGCTGCAAGCGATAAAATTCGCCACCGCATCTCGTTGTACTGGGCATCAAGTTGAGTCTGTGCTGTGGGCATTTTCAAAAGTCTCGCCAAGAGCACGCTTTCGTCAATCGGCAGGTCATTTGCCTTACTTGTGCCCGAAAAAGAGTGTAGATTGTGTGTGTGAAGATTTCGCAATCCGACCGCGCTTACCAGCAGTGCACCAATCCTTTCTGCAAGGCAACTTTTAGCATTCAAGAGGTGCGAGTTTCGTGCAAGAAGTGCGGCTCGCTCTTGGATGTTGAATACGACTGGGATCGCTTGCCCGTGCCGCGCAGCCTGAACTATTTCGAGCATCGATGGGCGACCAAAGGAACAGAGCTTGAAGGGCGATTGGATTTTTCGGGCGTCTGGCGTTTCCGCGAATTGATGCCGTTTTATCGAACCGAAGAAGACATCGTCACGATCGGCGAGGGCCGCACGGTGTTGCAGAAAGCCGATATTCTGGGCAGGCATGTTGGCATGAAGCCGGGCCGGCTCATGCTGCAATATGAGGGCCTTAACCCCAGCGGCAGCTTCAAGGACAACGGCATGACGGCCGCGTTCACGCACGCACGCATCGTCGGCGCAAAGCGCGTCGCGTGCGCCTCAACGGGCAATACAAGCGCGTCGCTCGCGCTGTTCGCAAGTCTTGCTGAAGTGCCCGGCGTGGTCTTCATCGGGTCGGGCAAGATCGCGTTCGGCAAGCTGTCGCAGGCGCTGGATTACGGCGCACTCACATTGCAGATCAAAGGAGACTTTGACAGTTGCCTCAGGCGCGTCCGGCAGATCGCGGTTGATATTCCGGAGATCGGCATCTATTTGATGAACAGCGTCAACCCCTTCCGGCTCGAGGGGCAAAAGTCAATCATGTTCCGCATTCTCGAAGCGTGCGGCTGGGACCCGCCCGATTGGATCATCGTGCCGGGCGGAAACCTGGGCAACTGTTCCGCGTTCGGCAAGGCGTTCATAGAACTCACGAAGCTCGGGCTCATCAAGCGAGTGCCGAGGCTGGCCGTCATCAATGCGAGCGGCGCGAACACGCTCAATCAGCTTTTTGAGCACAAGAAATTGCGATGGAACAACGGCGAAGTCGATTGCCATATTCTAGGTGATTTTTACAACCACCTGAACCAGACCAACACCCGCGCGAACACAGTCGCCAGTGCCATTGAAATCGGCCGACCTGTTAATCTGCCCAAGGCCCTTCGCGCTTTGGATGTCATGAGCGGCGTCACACGCGAGGTGCCCGATGAGCACATCCTGGAAGCTCGCGCCATGGTCGCAAGGTACGGCTTTGGTTGCGAGCCCGCCTCCGCCGCCAGCCTTGCGGGTCTGCAAGTTTTGCTTCAGCAACAGGTCATCTCGCCCGACGATCGCGTCGTGTGCATTCTCACCGGACACGAACTGAAGGACGCGAACGTTACCGTGAAATATCACACCGGCATCGACATGAAGGCCGCCCAGGATCTGGCACCGCGATCCGAGCCTCACGGCTTACTCAGCAATCAGCCGATCCAGGTGGCCGACGATTTGCCGTCCATCATCAGTGCGCTGGGCGGTAACCCCGAGTGGGCGGCGAAGGTGACCGACGTCGATGTCGGGCCGAATCTGGGCGGGGAGTATTGATGGAAAGCGAAAGGTGTCGGTCGCCTAACGCCCGGCCGATTGTCGTTGCAAATGTACCGCAAGCAGCGTCACATCCGCGGGCGTGATGCCGCTGATCCGCAGTGCCTGCCCGAGTGAGCGCGGCGTGAACTGCAGCAGCTTTGATCGCGTTTCATTACGCAGACCCGAGATGGTCGTGTAATCAAGATCATCGGGAATCAGCTTTGATTCCAGCCGCAACATCTCCTTGATCGTTCGCGTTTGTCGTTCAATGTAACCCGAATACTTCACGCGAATTTCGACCAGCCGTCCGACCTGTTCGCTTATGCCCGACACTGCATCATGGGCGGCTGCGAGTTTGGTCCAGTCGCAAACGTTCTTTCGCAGAATCTGTTCGAGCGATTCGCCGGCGAAGCGTGTGGATTTGAGGAGGGCGAGCGCGCTCTCGACCTGGCCGCGACGCGACTCGAACGCCGCCCATCGCGCGTCGTCCACCAGGCCCAGCGCTCTGCCCACCGGTGTCAGCCGCTCGTCGGCGTTGTCACTTCGAAGGATCAGCCTGTGCTCGGCGCGGCTGGTGAACATGCGATAGGGCTCAGTCGGCGGCTTGGTGACAAGGTCATCAATCAGGACGCCAATATACGCGGCCTCGCGACCGAGAACGAAACCGCACTTGCCAGTCGCAGCAAACTGTGCCGCGTTCACACCCGCGACCAGTCCCTGAGCGCCCGCTTCTTCGTACCCGCTCGTGCCGTTGATCTGACCAGCAAGAAACAGGCCTTGAACACGCTTGGTTTCGAGCGTCGCGCGAATTTCACTTGGCCAGACCATGTCGTACTCGACGGCGTAGCCGAACTTTAAAATCTTCGCGTTCTCCAGCCCGGGCACGCACTTGATCATCGCCTCCTGAACGTCTTTGGGCAGGGAAGTGCTGATTCCGTTGCAGTAGATTTCGTTCGTGTCCAGGCCCTCGGGCTCGAGGAAAATCTGATGCCCGGTCTTGTCGGCAAAGCGGTGAACCTTGTCCTCGATGCTCGGGCAATAGCGCGGCCCGGTTCCTTGAATCTGTCCGCTAAACATTGGTGCACGGTGTAGATTTTCGCGGATCAAATCGTGAACCCGCTCGTTCGTCGCGCCGAGCCAGCACTTCACCTGCGGCAAGGGCGGTTGCCAGGCGACGTCGCGCTCGCCGTTTTGCGCATACTCATTCATGAACGAAAAAGGCGAGGGCGATTCGTCGCCGTGCTGCTCTTCGAAGCGTGAAAAGTCGATGGAACTATCGAGCAGTCGCGGCGGCGTGCCGGTCTTCAAGCGCCCGAGTTCAAAGCCAAGTTCGCGAAGGGAGTCGGAGATCGTCCGTGCGCTCGCCTCGCCGATTCGACCGCCCTGGGTTTTTGCTTCGCCCGTGTGCATCAGCCCGCGCATGAACGTGCCGGTGGTGATGACGATCGCGCGGCATTGCAGTTCGACGCCCGTCGAAAGAGTGACAGATTTCACGCGGCCGTTCTCGATGGAGAACTTTGCCGCCTCGCCTTGAATGATGTCAAGATTATCCAGCGTGCTTAGAAGTCGCTGAACTTCGACCGCGTATTTATGTTTGTCGCTTTGTGCACGCGGCCCCCAGACGGCAGGGCCCTTGCTGCGGTTAAGCATGCGAAACTGGATGCCCGTCGCATCGGTGGCCAGGCCCATCAGGCCGCCAAGCGCGTCGATCTCTCGAACCATCTGCCCCTTCGCCTGTCCGCCGATGGCGGGGTTACACGACATCTGCCCGACACGCGACGCGTCCATTGAAAGCAGTGCGACGCGGCCCTTGGAAGGACGTAAAAGTTTCGACGCCGCCCATGCCGCTTCCGCGCCAGCGTGTCCGCCGCCGATGATGAGGATGGAATAGTCGAGGCTCAAGTCGTTCACTCTACTCATACTACGCTCGGATTTACACGCGCGATTATGTTCATGAAAAACAAACCGCCCGCGAGCGGAAGTTCCACTCGCGAATGGCAATGATTCCGTTTCGCTGATTCGATTCTGTTGGATGGAGAATTGGCGCGGGTAAGCCGACGTATGTTTTGCCTATGGCTGCTGCTGCTGCTGCTGCTGTTCATGTCCGGCGAGTCGTTCGAGCTTGCTGACGCGCTTGAGAAGTTCGGGGACCTTGTGCGCTGCGACGATTTCGCGGGCCGCTGATTTCATGTCGGAGGCGTGGTAGCCGCCGATGGTTGTGCCTGCGGGTGCGTCGTTTATGACTCCGCTAAACGCAGCGACTTGCACGCGGTCAGCCAGGTGGACGTGATCGCGGATGGCACACCCGCCGCCGATGACGACGCCGACGCCGGTCGTGCTTGAACCGCCGATGGCGACGCCCGAGACGATAATATTGAGGGGTCCGATCTGGCAGTTGTGTGCGATCTGAACGAGGTTATCGATTTTCGTTCCTCGGCCGACGCGGGTGGAGCCGGTCTTGGCGCGATCGACGCAGGAGTTGGCACCGATCTCGACGTCATCTTCGATGATGACGTTGCCGATCTGAGGAATTTTGACGTGCTGTTTGCCGTCGAAGCGATAGCCAAAACCATCGGCCCCGATGACGACGCCCGAGTGGAGCACGACGCGCGAGCCGATGACGCAGCGGTCGCGGATGACGACGTTGGGGAAGAGGATGGAGTCCGGGCCGACGGTGCAGTCATCGCCGATCACGACGCCCGGGTGCAGCACGACGCCTGACGCGATGGACGATCGTCGGCCGACGGATACGCCCGGGCCGATGATGGAGGCAGGGTCGATGGAAGCGGTGAGATGTATGAAAGCGCGTGGGTCGATGTTGCCGTGGAGATTGGTGTCGGGCGCGCCCAGGCCCGGGTCGAAGAGTTTGAGAAGTTTGATGAAGGCCAAATCTGGTTTGGTGACGACCAACCGAACGGCGGTGCAGATGAAATCCTTGGCTGCGATTTCGGCGGAGATGACGATGGCGGCGGCGCGCGTGGACTTTGCGGAGGGAATGTATTTGGGTGCGTTAAGCAAAGCGACGTCGCCCGGGCCGGCGTCATCGAGCGTCGCGATGCCTGTTATGGGCGTAGCCGGGTCGGCGAGATCGGGCAGGGGTATGTCGAGAACTCGAGCGATTTCAGCGACGGTATAGGCTGGGATGGACATGTGAGACTTTCGTATAATAAACAAGGTGCTCGCACGGGCGAGCACCCTGAAGTCTGTAGCCGCGGTCAATCCCCGAGATGGATTAAGCGGCAGATTGAGGATTCGACAAACGGTTACTTGCCGGACTTATATGCCGCATCAAGGCGGGTGATGACAAGGCTAGTGAGGTCTGCCTCGGGAGAGGTGTAGAAGGTGCTTCGCTGGCCGATGGCTTGTTGAACTTGTTCGACGGTAACGGGGTCGAGATCGGCGGGCAAGATGGGGTAGTTCTCGTTGACGACCAGGCCGACACCTTGTTCCTTCGCGATTTCGGCAGACGCGTTGGCGATCTTCTCGGCGACGACGCGAAGGTTGCTTTTGAGAAACGCCTGAAGCTCGGCGTTGCGGACCTGCTGAAGCGTGTTAAGTTCTGCGATACCCTGTCGCATTTCGCTGCTGATTTTCAGGTAGTCGGCACTATCTTCCTTGAGTTCTTTACGACGGTCATTCAGACCCTTGAGGGCGTTCTGCCGCTTCTCCACTTCAGCTCGGGTGTCGATGGCCATCGTTTCTAGCTTGGTCTGGAGTTCTTTGCGTTCCTGCAGTTCATTGAGTACACGCACGAAGTTGACCGAAGCGACCTTGGCTGTGCCGATGGTTGCACCGGGCTGCAAAGCGGTCGCGCTTTGCATGGTGGTCATGGCCAGTGCGCCAAAAATTGCGGCTGAGGAGAGAACGGCGGTGAGTGCGATTTTGTTCATGGCGTTTTGGGTGAAGTTTCCGGTTCGATGTTGCCTGCTGGTTATTGAGTGAAGATCAAGGGATAAATCCGAGTGAGAAGCTGATGACCTGCGGCTCGTCTCTGGAGTCACTGGATACTGGGAACGCGAAATCAACGGCAATGGGAACTTGGCCGAAGATTGGAAGGGTCAGGCGAAAGCCCGCACCGACGGAAGAGCGGATTGTACCAAAAGAAAAGTCAGATTCGACAGTTCCGACGTCGGTGAAGACCACGCCTCGAAGTGTTTCGGCGAAGAGTGGGAAGCCGACCTCGGCGGTGGCGGTGGCCGTAAAATTGCCGCCGACGGCATCGTCGGCCGGGCCGGAGCGGGGACTGATTCCACGGAAGCTGAATCCGCGCATCGAGCCGATACCTCCTGAGTAGAACCTCTCGAAGAACGGCGCGTCGCCGGCGATGTACCCGGCCTCGGTGTATATGGAGAAGGTGGTGCGGCGCTCGGTGAGGTCTTCACGCAGTGTGGTGTGCCAGTCGAAGTTGCCGGTGAATTTTTGGAAGGTGTCATCGCCGCCAAATACGCCGACGGATTCCCACTGAACTTGCGTGTTAGTGCCCTGGTACTTGATCGCACCGGGATTGGTGGTGTCTCGACGGACGGCCAGGGAGAGTGAGGTAATGGTGTTATTGCCTTCGCGCTCGAGGATTTCGAAAGCACGGACCGGGCGATCTTCAACGGAGTTGACGTCGATCAATTCTCCGCGAAGCCCTGCAGAGGCGGACCAAACGTCGCCAAATCGTCTACCAATACGCACGCGTGTTCCTAATCGACGATCGTTGAATACGTCGCGTTCGCGGTCGCGGAAGTACAGGTCGATGCCGAAGGAGTAGGGCTGATCGAAGAGGTATGGATCGGTCCAACTGATGGAGGCATTGGTCTGTTGTGTTCCGGGTTCAAGGGAGACTCGAAAGGTTTGTCCAGCGCCGATGAAGGCTTTGTCGGTGAAAATCTCGCCGAAGCGGCGAGGGTAGTTGGTTATATCGAAGTTGCGCTGTTCGAATGTGACGTTGCCCGCCAGGCCGCCGTTGGAATCGACGCCCGCGCCGAATGTGAGAATGGCGGTCTTGGCCTCTTCGACTTCGACCAGGAGGTCGCGCTCATCTGCGAGGCTGCCGATAGGCGTCACCTTTACGCTGGAGAAAAGCGGAAGTGAACGGAGTCGCTCGACGCCACGGCGTACGGCGGTCGAGTCGTATTTTTCGCCCGGCGCGACTCGCAGTTCGCGCAAGATGACTTTCTGCTGAGTTCTCGTGTTGCCGCGGACTTCGATGTTACCGACGTTAAAGGGTTTGCCTTCACTGATTTCGTAAACAAGTTCGACCTTGCCCGGCTCGAGCTTGAAACGCGGGGAAGGTCTGATTTGGAGATAATCGGGGTCGCCCTGTGCGGGGTCGTAGATGAGCCCGAACGGGCTGTAGAGGTCGACGAGTCGGCGAAGGTCGCGATCGACGGCTTCCTGATCGAACGGCTTACCTTCGACGAGCCTGAGCTTTTCGCGGAACTGCTGTTCATTCAATCGCGTATTGCCGGTGAATGTGACTTTTTCGATGATATATCGAGGGCCTTCGTCCACGAGAAAATCGACTTGTGCGTAACTCTGATCGGCAGAGTTGATGACCTTGTAACCCACGCGGGCGTCGAAGAAACCTCTACTTCGATAGAACTCGCGAACGGAAGCGACATCATCAACAAGCTGGTCGGTGTCGAGCGTTCCGGGGCGAACGAGCCACACCCATGATCGAGAGCGGATCTGATCTTTTAGGCGAAATTCACCGAACGCGCTGTTGCCGACGAAATCAATATTGCGAATGCGCGTGTTCGGGCCTTCGACGACGTTGAAAACGAGTCGCCCGTCCTTGTTAAGTGCGTCGGTGTCGACGGTCGCGTGGGCGTTGGGGTGGTTCTTCGACAAATAGAGTGTGGAGATGGCGCGCTTGGCCTGTGCGAGGCGAAAGTTATCGACGGCCTGTCCGGGCTCGATGTCAATCACCTGCTTAAGTCGAGCGACGTCGAATCGCGTGTTGCCGACGAAAGCGATTTCTCGAATGACGCGTTCTTCGACGACGAGGAAAACGACGACGACACCTGTGGGGGTGGGCTCGAGCTTGGCTTCGACGCTGGCGAATCGACGCAGGCCGAAGATGCGCTGGAAGTCGTCCTGAACGGTGGCGGGGTCGAGCGCCTGGCCGATGCGGGTTCGAACGACGTTCTGGATTATTCCGGAGGCGACGGTCTGGTTGCCGCGAATTTCGATGGCTTCGACCGGCCTTCCCGCCAGACCTGCCGCAACTGCGGGCGACTCGGGCGTGACGTTCGCCGACGGAGGCTGAAGCTGAGCAGAGGCGGTAAGAGTACTTAGTGAACACACCGCCAGCGCTGCGGTAATCGCCAGAGCGACGGGTACCCATGCCGATTTTTCTCGCCGCACGGGCCTGTTGAATTTTCCTCTAATCTGGCCCTCTTTGGATTGGGAAAGACAAAGGTCAATCTGGGGCGAGTATCGGGCGTGGTCTGATTGCATCGGGATCGAAGGCAGAAGTGTAGTGTCCGAAACAGATGAGTCAAAAAGACGGAGATGTGGGCTCAACGACGGGCGATTCGGACGGATCTTCTCCAGTGAGTTGTCACCTTTGGGCTTTCACCTGCGGCGCAGGTTGCCTTTAACCGCGAGAGCAAAAAGGCCGAAGATGGGAGTTGAACCCATAACCCCCGCTTTACGAAAGCGGTGCTCTGCCATTGAGCTACTTCGGCGAGGCTTCACCAGCTCGTCATCGCCAGAGCAGCGGAATGTACTGGATGTGCGGATGATTACAACAGTCGGGCGGCCGTTGAAAGACGGTGCGGATGTATACGCGAATGACCGGCCGAACACATGGACCGACGTGCGGGCTTATGATTTCAGGTTCTTCGTTGCGATCCTGCTTCGATAGCGTATCATTCGCCGTCCCATTTGCTCCCATGAAAAAGCCAAGAACCAAGTCCGTCGCGATCGCAGGCTCTATCGACTCGTCCGAGTCGCCCATTCGAACTGTCGCCTTCGTCAGCCTGGGCTGTCCGAAGAATCTGGTCGATAGCGAACGCATGCTCGGGCTGCTCGCGCAGGACGGCCTGTCAATCACCGCAGACCACGAATCTGCCGACGCGATCATCATCAACACGTGCGGTTTTCTGGAGGCATCGAAGCAGGAGTCGCTCGCGGAGATTCGTCGGGCAATTGACCTTAAGACAACGGGTGCGTGCCGAAGAGTGGTGGTGGCCGGTTGTTTGGTGCAGAGGCACAAGACGAAGCTGCTCGATGAGGTGCCCGGAGTCGATCGACTGGTGGGTGTGTTCGATCGCGAGCACATCGTCGAGGCCGTCCGCGGTAAAGACAATCCACGCGAAGCTCACGGCCATTATCTCGGAAAATATCACGACCTTACCAAGCGACTTGAACTCGAACAGCTCAACAATACGCCCTCGACGGACCCGACAGAACGCCGGCTTACGTTGTTCGAAGACGACCGCGCCCGCCTGCGATTGACGCCGCGACATTACGCTTATCTTCGTGTGAGTGAAGGGTGCAATCAGGGATGCGCGTTTTGCACGATCCCGGGCATTCGCGGACCGATGCGCAGTAAGCCGCCCGAGCAGATCCTTGCCGAAGCACGCGAACTCGCCGCCGACGGCGCGGTCGAACTCAATCTTATCGGCCAGGACACGACGAGCTACGGCATGGACATCGGCTACGCTCCCGGGCTTGCCGGATTGCTGAAACTACTTGACGACAAGCTCGACCGCGATGTCGTTTGGGTTCGCTTGATGTATGCGTATCCGTCGACGTTCAGCGATGACATGATCAGGGCGATCGCCGACACGTCGCGCATCGTGAAGTACATCGACATGCCGCTTCAGCACATCGAAGACCGCGTGTTGAAATTGATGAAACGAAAGGTCACGAGAAACGAGATCGAGACACTGCTCGGCAAGCTAAACAAATGGGTGCCGGGCATGACCATCCGCACGACGTTTATCGCGGGCAGCCCGACGGAAACCGAAGCCGAGCATCAGTCGCTCGTAAAATTCGTCAAAGATTTTCAGTTCGAGCACATGGGCGTCTTCCCGTATTCCGCCGAGCCCGGAACGCCGATGGGCAGGCTTGAGCAGCAGCACGATGATGACACGAAGACGCGATGGGTCGAGAATCTCATGCTGACGCAGCAGGACGTCGTGTTCGAGCGAAACAAGGGGCGAGTGGGTCAGACGATGGAAGTGTTGATCGAACGACCGGCCGGCCGCGATCTCGAAGACGGCTACGTCGCCCGGTCGGCGGCGCAGGCGCCCGACATTGATTCCGTTACGTACGTCTCATCACACAAAAAACTCTCGCCGGGCGAAGTCGTCGATGTCGCCGTCACCGACTTCCAGGCGTACGATCTCGTCGCCAAAATTCCGCGCAAGAAGCAGCGATCGCTGAACGTCGTTTCGGCATAGCTTTTGAAACATTCATGGAGTGGAGCTTGAATCGCGTGTTTGCATTTGAAACCTGACGATCAAGGTCAGGTGTTCACTCGCAAACCCTTCATCAAAGTTTCTGGCCCGTCCGCCCGGGGAATTTCATGACCTACTCAATAAAATGCAGTTGGCAAATTTTAGAATGAGACTGTGGCAGGTCGAGTTTCTGCGATATATGTCTGTGCTCTCTGTTGTTTATTTTGGTCTTCGATCAAAATCGATGCAGTTCGATTTAGACGAGTCAAATAGAACTCTTTCGCGATGTTGATCTGAAAATGAATTCAATCGCCGAGAATCAGAATTACACGTCGTTCAGCAAAGAGGCCAAGATCGCGCTGATCGTCTTGTTCGTGCTCGGAATGCTGGTGACACTAACACGCTTCACCCGGATCGACCGGTACCAGACCAGCAGCGATGAAATGCGTCATCAGCAATCCTGGCAAAACAGGTACGACCTGAACTACGAGCATCCAGTGGGGCTTCGGCGAATCGAAACTTCCAGCAGGCTGAACCCGGGCGTTCGCGAGGTGCTGATAAACGCGTACCACGAGTACAAGGCGTTTCGACTCCTCCTGTTCATCGCGGGCGATCCGCCTTCACTTTTGTTCTCGACGAGTCAGGAAATTCTCCGGGCCATTGTCGGCAACAGCACGGTCGGATTGCGCGTGCCTTCGGCCGTATATGGTGCGGTGTTCTTCGCGGCGATGGCGGTGGCGGGCTGGAAGCTGGGCGGGCCTGGCACGGCAGTGATCGCGGCGGTGTTGACCACCATCAATCCTGTCATGGATGCGTACACCAACCAGGGCACGCCTCACGTGATGGCGATGGCGGCGCTGTCGATGGTGATCGTAGCCTTCGTGCGTTCGAGGCAAATGGACGGCAAGGGCTGGCGACTGACGCTTCTCGCCGCACTATTCGCACAGCTCTCGCACTGGGGGCTATGGGTGGCGGTCGCACCGTTCGTCGCGATCGAACTGCACGATCTGCTCCGCCGCGAATCACTGGCGGGTGTGAGGCGGGCATGGTGGTACGTCGTTGCGTCCGTCCTGATGCTCGGGATCTTTGTCGGCTACACGCTCGCATTTTCAATCGGCGCGCCGAACCTGGGGTTTCAAGGCTTCGGGCGGCTTTTCGATGCGGTTGGAACCGTGGGGCCGTTCGGAGCGGCGTTCATATTTCGCGGGCCGTTGGTGGTGGATATTTACACGCTCGCGCCGGTGTCGATCGCGCCGGTGTCTCTCGCGATGGTGATCGCGGGCGTGTTGACGCTGCTTGCTTCGATCATCGGTGCGGCCATGCTTCCGCGAGGGTCGTACCAGAACCGATTGCAGTTCGTCGCGCTCGCGGGCGTGCTGCTGTTCTTCATCATTTCGATTGTGATTTTCGGTAACGCCCGCGCCGTCATGATTCTCATTCCGGTGTGCATTTTGCCTACCGCGGTGTTCGTGCAGCGCGTGTTCAAGCGGCGCGAGCTGCTTTTGACAGCGGTGGGCTGTTTGCTGTTTGCGTCGGGTCAGGGATTAATTTCACTGCAAAACGCACAGCCCGCAAGGTGGGGGCATGTCCGAACGACCGAGCCGAATTTCAAGCAGATGGCGACATACCTCGCCGGTCGTATGAGTTCAGACGACCAGTGGACCGGCTACCAGCACTTCTTCGCAGACGTACTCTATCCGTACGGACTGCTTCGCGATCCGCTCGACAGTTTTGATCGCGCCATGTTCGAACAGAACGTCAAGGCGATGAAAGTCGCGTCGCAAGGCGATCTTTTTGTCGTGACCAGCACCGACATGTTCTTCAACAGTCAGGAGTTTTCCACGCTCGACAAAAACACGGTGGAGTTCGAATTGTTCAAGCCGAATCATGTGATCCTCAAGATGCCAAGGTGATTGGAATTGATGTCGGCGTAAATCGTGATGCCAATCGTCAGCGCGATATGACCAGCGTCGTCACCACCACGTGTTGAAGTAGTACTGCGTAAAGAGCGTCTGAGTGACGCAAAGAAAAAGCAGGACTGACCAGACGAAACGTCCGCGCAAGTTGGCGGCGACGCAGGCGATCATGGCGGGGGA
>JBBQKP010000093.1:0-12398 GCA_038326995.1 Tepidisphaerales bacterium | reverse complement strand
GGCGAAGCCGAGGTAAGGCTCATCCTTCCGCAAATCTCTTCGCACGCCCGACGCGCGAGCCATCGGCCCGGACAGGCCCCAAGCGAACGCCTCTTTCTCGCGGAACGCGCCGACGCCCTGCGTGCGATCAAGGAAGATGCGATTCTTGTTGAGGAGTCGCTCGACGTCTTCCAGTGCCCGGGGCATCGTGTGGTCGACGAACTTGTTGACCAGGGTTTTGAAGAGCTGTTCATCGGGCAAGTCCTGGTTCAGTCCGCCGACGCGTGTCCAGGACGTGTGATATCGGCCGCCCGACATGAGTTCGACAATGTCGTAGATCGCTTCGCGCTCGTTTAAGCCGTAGAGGAACGCGGTGAGCGCACCGAGATCCAGCCCGCTGGCGCCGACGGTGAGCAGGTGCGACTGAATGCGCCCGAGTTCGCCGGCGATCGTGCGAAGGGCTTTACAGCGAGGCGTGAGCTCGACGCCCATGAGCTTTTCGGTCGCGCCGTGCCAGGCGAGTTCGTTATAGATCGGCCCGGAGTAGTCAATGCGATCGACGATCGTCACGTACTGGTTGTAGTTCATGTGCTCGCCGAGCTTTTCGAAGCCCGAGTGCAGGTAGCCGATGTGCGGCGTGCATCGGATGACGCGTTCGCCGTCGAGTTCGAGCACGAGCCGAAGCGTGGTGTGCGTGGCCGGGTGCTGCGGGCCGAAGTTCAGCGTCCAGCGATTCTGGCCCATCGAACCAGACTGTGATCCGGAAGGATCGAATAGTTCGGGCGAGGCTTCTTCGAGTGTGTAGGGCATGGGAGCAATAGTTATAGCGAAGACGGCTGGGATAATCGAAGGTGTGGGATGATTTTGAAATTCGCGACAGTTACGACGCTTTTGGCTACACCTCGCGTTGCGACGATCACACCCGATACAACCCGCACCGTCCTGGCCCGGTAATCCATTTTCAAGCGGACTTGCCAATAATCGCCGCCGCATCAGTTCTGCTTTCTGCTAAACCCACTCGCCTTTCGCTCCGATCTTTCTCTTGTCAGGCCGAATTCCTCGGCCATTACAGGAGACTCAAGATCATGCGAAATGTCAGTCAAACCAACTCACTCGTTCCCGTGCCTCGCCCACAATCCGTGCGATTGGGGCACCTCCTCGTTCAGCAGGGCATCCTGCGCGAGGAACAGGTCCAGCACATCCTCACCGTGCAAAGCAAGGTCGGCCGCCCGTTCGGCGACCTGGCCGAGCGGCTGTTCGGCGTCGAGCCGAAAATCGTTGAGGACGCCTGGGTCAAGCAGTACACACAAATCCTCGGGCAGACCGATCCGTTCTCGCTCGCGGTAGACCCGGCCTGCCTGGCGCTGGTGAACCGTCGTCAGGCGTGGCAATTCTCGGTCGCTCCGGTAAGGCGAGACGAGAACGAACTTCTCCTGCTCACGACGCCGCGACACCTGGTCCGCGCCTCCAACTTTGCGGCACACGTGTTTCCGGAATCGACGTTCTTCCGCGTCGCCGACGAAAATGCAATGCGCGCGTTTCTCATGAACCACTATCCCGTGCCGCAGCACCTGGCCGATCTCGCGGACCGCCTGCACTGAAGAGGCTGCAGTCACAGAAATGGCCGCGCGGATAACGCGCGAAACGTTTCATGAATTCTTCGCCGACGTTACACTCACGTCGGACCATGAAGAACTCAAAACGCGTCACCGCATCGCTCGTTTCGCTCCTGGCTACAGGCGTGTTCGCACAGGCCCCCTCCAGTACGGGCAGACCGGAAGCTGCATCATCAGCCGCAGCGCCCGCTGCCGGCCCGTCGGGGCTGGCGGCGCTCTCGGACGATCAACTCATCGCCGACCTCGCAAAGCGAAACTTGCCGACACTTCTCGAGCGTGCGTTCGAGCAGAACAACTGGTCGCAAGATCGCCGACGCGGTGTGCTTGCGGTGATGGCGGCCGAGCAGCTTCGCGCCAAGGCGAGTTTGCTCACCTTCGCGCAGAAGCAGGCCCTCGTGAGGCAAGTCACGCAGGGCATCAGTGCCGCGCTGCCGCAGATTCGCGACGGCGAAATGCTTTATCGCAGCGGCGAGACTTTGCTGGCCGACGGCATTCGCGACGACATCGCTCTTCTCGAATACTGGGGCGCCAGCGCCACGACGCAGGTCCGCGTCAGGCCGGTCATTGATGCCGTCGTGGCGACTTTGGATCGTGCGACGCAGCTCGCGACCGAGGAGCGCGCCGAGACCGAGAAAAAGATGGAGCGCGCGACGCAGTTACAGATCACACTGCTCCAGCGTCGCTACGGCCAGTTGGAAGAATTGTCGAACAATCTCGACGCGCTTCGAATCGAAGTGGATTACAACCTCGCGCTGTCACTCGATAAAGCAGACCCGACTCGCGCCTCGGCCCTTGGTCGCGTCGTCGATACGCTCTTGCCGCTTGACACACAGGAGAACCCGGCCCGCAACACGGTTCGGTTCGTGCTCGCAAAGGCTCAGCTCGCGGAAGCTACGTCCGAATCGCTCGCTTCAGCGCGATTGCTGTTTGATGCGATTATCAAAACGCCTGCTGAAACGGATTCGCCGGGCCTGCCGTTTGAGGCGCGGTATTTCCGAGCCGTGGTCGAAGTGGCGGCGGCAAAGTTGCCCGACGCACAAAAGCAGCTCGCTGATTTTCAAACATGGGCGACCGCGAACAAGCCCGCTGACGCCAACGCCGCCGCCTCGCTCGATGCGACGCTTAAGCTGCTTCAGTACCGTGTCGTCGCGCTTTCGGGCAATCAGGATCAGGCCAGACAAACCTTGCTGCAGCTCGTCGATTCGCAGCCGCAGTTTCGCGAAGTGATTCTGCAGCAATTGCTCAACGGAGTGGACCAGAACACGCCGATGGCTTCGCTCGACGGGCTGATTCTAACGGCTTTATTGGATGCGGGCCGGCGCGAGGCCGCCAGGCCCGAAACCGAGAAGGCCGATGCGACGATTCTCGCTCGTGCGACGCTAGCGGCGCGAGAACTGATCAGCCGCAAGGACAAGCCGCAGGTACGCGCCGATCAGATCGAAGAGGCGACGTTTCTTCTTCCGTATTTTCTTCAACGGTCGGCCGTCACTTCGCCTGACAAACTCGCCGCCGCCAATGCGTTTCTCGACTACGCGGAAAAGTACCGTACGAACACGCAGCAAGGCCCGGGCGCGCTCGACAACGCGATGAGCATCGTCGGCCTGCTTCGGCAAGAGGACGTGACGGATCCGGAAGTGGGGCGTGTCTATGACCGCGTTTTCCCGATCGCTTTGTCCGCGCCTTACGACCGGCGCGAGCTGCTGTTCACCTGGGCAGAGCGGCTTCGTCGAACCGGCAAGGCACAGGAGGCCGTGACGTTCTTCCGGCAAATTCCAAATACCGACAGCAACTTCGGCACAGCGCGCTACCTCATGCTGATCACCTTGGCGCAGCAGCTCGATACGATCAAGACGGGCGACTCGCAGCGCAAGGCCATCGTGGACGAGCTCCAGAGCCTTGCCGGCGAAGTTCGCGACGCCGCCAAGACCATGCCCACCGACCCGCAGCAGCAGGCGGTTCTGCGAGAGCGGCTGGTTCGCACGAATCTGCTGTCCGCGGATTTGGCGCGCGTCGACCAGCAGGACCCGAAAAAAGCGCTGGCGGTACTGCAAGATTTCGAGCGCGACGTCGCGGGAATGCCGCAGCAGGAAACACTGCTGGGCGAGGCGATGTTCCTTCGCGTGCAGTCGTACATGCAGCTGGGCCAGACTGATCAGGCCGTCAAGCAATTGGTCGAGCTTCTCCAAACCAGCGGCGGCGAGCGCGGGCAGCAGGTCGTGTTCAACATGCTCAGCAAACTCGAAAGCGATTTCACGCAAGCGCAGGTGGCCGAAGATCGCCCGCGTATGGCGCAGCTTCAGGGCAATCGCGCCGCACTCACGCCGTATCTCGTGCAGTGGGCCAGAACAAGTACTGATGCGAACATCAACAAGTTCACGTACAGCTATCGCGTATACGACGCCGAGACACAGCGCCTCGCCGCCGACTTTATTACCGACGCGTCGCAGCAGCGTACGAAGCGCGAAGAGTCTCTTGCCCAGTTCAAGGAACTCGACGGCCCGGACGGGTTCAAACAGTTCCAAGCCACGCTGACGCCCGAGCGGCTTCGCACGGCTCGATACGATGTGCAGGTCGCGCTGGGCGTGGCGCGCACGGAATTTGATCTGGAGAATTTCATCGCCGCCCGAGATCGCTTCGGCAGATTGCTCGCTGACAAAACGCTAGGCCTGCCGGTGCTGATCGTCATCGACGCGGGTCAGGAGCGGGAAGTCGACAACGACAACTATTGGGAAGCGGTCTACAAGTGGAGTCGCGCATCGGTCAAGACCAATACGAATGTCGAGAATGTGAAAACGACGCTGCGCAGCCTTGCGGTTCGCTGGGGCGACCGCGTCGGCGGATCGAAATGGAAGAGTGAATTTGAGGCGCTGTCGAAAGAGTTGCTGACTCAATAGCTAATGCGGGAAAGACTCGCGCGACAGATGAAAACAACCTTTCGTATTACTCCATCTGAATGTGATGATGGTAACTAAAGGTGGCAAAGGTCGGTTCTCTACGAGGTGTCCGGACGAACCTGGTAACACCGCAAAGCGCACGGCTGCGGCATGTCGAACTTGCCTGTCACCATTCGACTGGAATGTTACTATCGGTCAAAAAATCCTTCCTTCGGCCCGCCCGGCAGGACATCTTCAATCCGCATTTTCTAAGCTCATGTGACGGTGACCGACTCGCATTGTCATGCCGGTCGGCCCAGATGCGGCAAAAATGTAGAATCAGATCAAAACCTATTCCCGATATTCGCACCATGTCTTGGGCGTTTCCCACACCGTGACCGAATCAAGCAGACCATTACCAAGAGAAGGCTTGAGCCGTTTGTAGATCACCATCGCGATATTTTCGACGCTGGGGTTGAGTCCGGTGCTGCCTGAAAATTCGGGCACTTCGATGTTGAGGTGTTTGTGATCGAGTGGCTCGATGGCGAAGGTTTCGACGAGCTTTTCGAGTTCGCCGACGGGCATCAACACGCCGCGTGGATCGGGCGTGCCCTTGATCGTGACCTGAACTTCGTAGTTGTGTCCGTGTGCGTTGGGATTGTTGCACTTGCCGAAGGTCTTCTGATTTTCCGCATCATTGAGCTGCGGATTGTGCAAACGATGGGCGGCGGAGAATTCAAAACGCTGGCTTAATTTGAGCGTGTGGCTGTCGGGCGTCTTGCCGTTTGTCATATTACCGTTTGTCATGGTGCCGTTTGTCATGGTGCTGCTGCTTTCGATTGACCAACTCAGGTAGGGCGAGAGTCGAAACACGACGCGATCAAGCTCTGCCCCGGGCCAGGCGTTTTTGATCGCGTCGAACACATTGCTGCAGACATTCCCGCCGCCGCCGAAGGTTTGCTCAATGATCGCGCGCTCGACGACAGGCACCGCCAGCGTCCGCACGACCGAGTCGATCTCTTTTATGTTTCGCAGATAACTGCTCTTCTGATCCATCGGCCCGGTGAGCGTGATCTGCAATTCGAAATAATGCCCGAGCCCCGTCAAGGCGGGTCTTGCGGCGTGGCCGTTTTTTGAGTCGCTTATCTCGCGCGTCCACGTATTGATTGCGAATCGAACTTCTCGGGTAAGCCTAAGCACGTAAAGGAGTATAGGCCCGGGAAAACCATACCGGACAAGTCACGCCGACATGTCTGCGACGTCGGTCGCGCCAAACGTGTTGAGGATTTGCGCGATGTCGGCCGGGAGTTTCGCACCGAGCGTCATCGGCAAGAGCGTGATGGGGTGCGTGAAGGTGAGTTCGTACGCGTGCAGCGCCTGACGCGCGAACTGCCACGAGCCGTCGATGGCCTCGACCGCGCGCCCGCCGTACATCGTGTCGCCCACGATCGAATGACCCAGGTGAGACATGTGAACGCGAAGCTGATGCGTACGGCCGGTCTTGGGGCTGAGCTTTACGAGTGCGAACTTCTCGGCGTGCGTGACAAGCCGCTTGTCGTCGATGAATCGCCAGACCTCGCCCGGCGTGGATGTGCACTGCTGCTTCACTTCGTATCGTGTGACGGCATCCTTCGCGCCGGTATCGAGCTTGCGGACGGCCATCTTCTCGCGAATGAATTTATCGCGGCCGATGGGTGCGTCGATGACGTCGGAGATGAATTGCGGCACGCCGTGAACCAGCGCCATGTAGGTCTTCTGAATCGTTCGATTTTCGAACTGCCGGGCGATGCGCCAGTGGGCCTCGTCGCTCTTGGCCACGAGCATGATTCCCGTGGTGTTGCGGTCGAGTCGGTGCAGGATGCCGGGACGCCAGGGACCGTTGAGGCTGGAGAACTTCGCACCGTTTTTCATGCCGTAGTAAATCAGAGCGTTGACGAGCGTTCCGTTCCACACACCCCGGGCCGGGTGGACGATCAGATTCGTCTGCTTGTTGATCGCCAGCACGTGCTCGTCTTCGTAGATGACGTCGATGGGAATGTCTTCGGGCTCGATCGTCGCGGCCCGCGGCGGCGGGGCTTCGAGCTTCACAATATCGTTCTCACGCGGCCGATAGCTGCTCTTGCTCTTCTTGCCGTTGACCGTGACAAAGCCCTCAACAATCAGCCGTTGAATCTCGTTGCGAGACAGGTAGCCGATGCGGTCCACAAGATATTGATCGATGCGGCGGTCGAGCGTCTTGCCGAGCTTGAACGTGAAGTGACGCATCGCCACCACGCCGTCGGCGTCAGGGATTTCGTCCGCTGTCTCATCAGCTGTTTCGTCCGAATTTTCTAAACCCGGTTCACCCGCGCCAATTGCATCGGCTGGCTTTTCGAGGTCGAGATGGTCGGGTTCTTGAGGCACGGTTCTGGAAGACGACTAAGCAGGATTCACGACACCCAGTTTATTCGATCGCGTTTGCCGGCAAGGTGGCGGGCAAGGTAGTTGGCAAGGTGCTCGACTTTCCTTCAAGGCTTACCCCTTCAAGGCTTACAGGCGCGCGAATCTTCGCAACTGCCTCGCGTTTGGCCTTGGCTGCTTTCTTATGATAGTCCAAGGCGAGTTTTTCAGATTCGATGGTCGTGTAGAGGGCCTTGGCCTTGTCCCATTCGCCACGGTTTTCCTCGATCGCAGCAAGCGCGAATAGCGCCTGAATGACCGGGTCGCGACTGTCGGCATGATCGGTCAAAATTTTGCGGTAATCGTCCTCCGCAAGCTGCAGAAACTCCGGCGACGTGCGGGTTGTGGCACTCGTGCTCGCGCCTTCAACAGGCCTGGTGGTGGAAAGCAGTGCCGTCGGCAAGTTCGCCAAATTCCAATACAGGTCGCCGCGGGTGAGCAGGGCCATCGCGTGTTGCGCGGGTGAGGGCGACGCCTGCAGCACACTCTCAATCGATGTTTCGATATCACGCGCAAGTAGAATTCGCCGTTCGTTGTTTCGCTGCTGCATGTCGGCGAAGAACGCCAGATCGGGCGGGGTTGTGTTTAGTCCGCTGGCGGCGAGGGTCTTGGTGCTTTCGACTGCGCGCTGACGCTGCTCGGTGATCAACACCGCCTGCAAATTCGTGCTGCTGAGCTGCTCCAGCATGTTTCTTGCTCCGCCGATTCCTTCGGAGAGCAATGCCTGCGTTTGTTCGTTGGCGCGGGCTCGGTAGTTCAGGAAGACCCACACGAGCAGCACCAAAGTGATGATCAGCAGGAATAGATTGAGATTTCGCCTGAAAAAATCCGGACTTTCGCCAAGAGCTTTTGCGAGTTCATTTTCCTGAAGCTGGTGTCGCCGCTGTGCGTCCATAGTCGATCAATGCTACCGCGAATCGCCCCCTCATGCTACTCGCGGGCCTGAGTCTGGGATAAGCTCCGCCTGACGACTGAAATCCCAATTACGCTTCACGCCAAACGCGACCGACTGCCTATATGGGACTGCCTATGGACAAAGAGATTCTCAAAAACATTCCCCTTTTCGCCCGACTCGGAGACGAAGAACTCGACGGGCTTCTCAACCTGCTCAAGCCCATTGAGTTCGAGACGAATAAGGTCGTGTTCTGGGTCGGCGATCGCGGCGACGACCTGTATCTCGTACAGCGCGGAAAGGTCGCCGTCAGCGCTCCCGACGAAGCGGGTCGCGAAATCACGCTCGCGACTCTGGGCCCCGGCGCGTTCTTCGGCGACTTGTCTCTGCTCGATGCCGGCCCGAGAACCGCCACCATCCGCACGCTCTCAGAGACGCAGCTTCTGGGCCTGGATCGAACGGACTTCTTCAATTTCCTGCGAAAATATCCCGACGCCGCCATTCACGTTCTCTCGACGCTTGGCGCACGACAGCGCGAAACACTTGAAAAACTTCGCGGCGTGCCCAACGCCAATGTCGTGTTCGAAGAACGTCAGACCCGCTGGCAACACGCGAGTGAGAAAATCGCGAACATCGTCGCCAGCCCGGCGTGCATCATCATTCACGTCTCGTGGTTCATCCTCTGGACCATTTCAAATTACTTTTTGAAAGACCGCGCCTTCGACCCATACCCGTGGGCGCTGCTTTCGATCATTCTTGCGGTGGAGGCGCTGTTCATCTCCTTCTTCATTATGATCGCACAGAGCCGGGCGGGCTCGCGCGAACAACTAAAGAACGATCTCGACCATCAGGTGAATCAAAAGGCGCAGCTTGAAGTCATGAATCTGCACCAGAAGCTGGACAAAATGATGGCCAGGATTGATGAGTCGAAGAGGCAATGATCGGTAAACAAACAAGCGACGGCCTTACGACCACTCTCCGCCTCGATTGGCCTTGATGTTCGAGCGGCGTTTTTTGGAGTCGAGCCGGCGCTGCTTAGATGCGCGGCTCGGCTTTGATTTCCTCCGAGCTTTGGGCCTCTTCATCGCCTCGACGACAAGCTCACGCAATCGGCGGATCGCCTCGGCCCGGTTCTGCTCCTGCGTGCGAGAATCGTCGGCGAAAAAGAGCAGCTCGCCGTCGAGTGTCAACTTCGATCCAGCCAAAGTCTTCAGCCGAGAAATCGCATCCAGAGGCATGACCTTCGCCAAATCCTCCATGCTCACCCGAAGCTCGGCCGCGCTGGAAACCTTGTTCACATTCTGCCCGCCCGGCCCGCGCGCACGAACAAACCGAAAACGCAACAACGACTCGTGAACCACAACGCCCGGCGCAATCGCCAGCTGGTTCGGTGCTTCTGAAGTTGAATCGGCAGGGTCCATCACGTGATCAGGAATGTCGGCTGATTCGTGCCGGCGTGCAACTTTTTTTCGGACTATTCTTTTCAGTCTACTGCGTTCGCAACTGCTGCGACGCACCGCCCGAAAACTCGCGCATGCGTTCTTCAACCCGCCTGGCGACTTCGAGGCTCTGGTCGAGTTCGTCGCGTGCCTTGCCAAGCAGTTCAACCTCATTGCCGTCGCCTTCGAGGGCGATCTGCTGAAGCCGGTCGAGCGTGGAGGCGAGCTTGTTCACGCCCTGACCGACCTCGGCCAGGATCGTCTCGCGGCGAAGCAGCATTGAGTCGCGCGCCTCACGCGTGTTGAGCGTCTGGCTGCTTTCCCAAAGATCGGCCGACCTGCGAATCGCGGCGACGCTCATGCCAAAAAGCTCCTCCACCTTGCTCATCATGTCGGGCGAAACGTGCTTGCCGCCGAAAAAAGATTGCTGCGTCAGCCTCGCACGCAGGGCCCGCAGGTCGCGAAGGAACCGCTCGGGCCTGGTGTCGCTGTCACGGCCCAAGCGTTGATGAAGCTGATCCAGTTCGAGTTCTGCGGCGCGCTGGCGGTGCTCGATCTCGTCGGTGAGTACCTTCATCGCCAGTCGGTCGCCGCGAACGAAATATCGTGTGGCGACGGTCGCGAGGTATGCCAGCGGGTAGGTACCCAAAAGGATGAAGATAAATTCAGGCTGGTCGTACATGAGCGACGCCCCGCCCATGAGCAAGGCCGTGCCCATGATGAACGTCGGGATGAGAGTCGCGGGCCCGATGAGGAGTCGTCTGAGGAATGAACGCTTTGCTTCAGCCATCAAGAACGAGCATAGCGGCAAAAATGGAAATGCTGAATCAGTGAAATCGCTTGTTCATTCGATGACGCCTTAATTGACGATGCCCTGCGTCAGTCGCATGAACACTTCTTCGAGCTTCAGTTCCTGCATCGCCAATGAGTCAATCATGATCCCGGCCGCGACGAGTTGCTCGAGGACGAACTGGTGATGCAGCTCGACGTCCTTCAGCGCGACGCGAAGTTCCGTGCCGTTGTGCTCGATGGATTCGATGCGCGGGTCGGCCTGAAGCAACTGCTTCGCGCGCTCTGTTTCTTTGGGAATCTGCACGACCACGACGGGCCTGGCGCGGGCGCGGTCTGCGAGTTCGCGTTGCGTGCCGAAGATGACCAGCTTGCCGCGTTCAATGATGCCCAGCTTGTTACAGAACTCGCCCAGCTCAGAAAGAATATGACTCGAGACCATGATGGTCTTGCCGAGTTGTTGGAGACTTTTGAGGAGTTCGCGAATTTCAATTCGGGCTCGCGGGTCGAGTCCGCTGGCGGGTTCGTCAAGCACAAGCACGGGCGGGTCGTGGACGAGCACACGCGCCAGGCCCAGGCGCTGCTGCATGCCGCGAGAGAGGGAATCGACGCGTGCATCCTGCTTGTAGGAGAGTTCGGTGAGGTCGAGCACTTTGGAAACGGTCAGGCGTCGCTGGGCGCGAGGCAGGCCGTAGGCACTGGCGAAAAAGTCCAGGTATTCGGCCACGGTGAGGTCTTCGTACACACCGAAGCTGTCGGGCATATAGCCGACATTGCGCCGGACGAAATCGCCGTGCGTGGTGACGTCGTGGCCCATGACGCGAGCGGTTCCGCTGGTGGGCTGAAGCAGGCCGCAAAGTATTTTCATCGTCGTGCTCTTGCCCGCGCCATTGGGCCCGATGAAGCCGAACACGTCGCCGCGGTAAAGCGTGATTGAGAGATCAGTCAGCGCCATCAGACCGCCGAACCGCTTGGACAGGCCGATGGTTTCGACGGCGATCTCGGATGTGTGGTCTTGCGTCATGGCGAATTCAATTCGGCGGCTGTCAGTTCGGCGGATTCACTTCGGCAGCTGTCAGTTTGCTGTCTCTATGTTGGTGATGTGCGCCCGCAGCGTTCGAACGTGTTTGGATTTCACATTCGTGTCGTCGCCGGACGATGAAGTCAACGTCAGGCCGTTGGCGGTTGGGTCTTCCGCATCCATTTGGATGTCTGCATAAATGTGGACAAACGTCGGCGGTGAATTGTCGTCTCTGGCATTCTGCGCAATCGATACATCGACTGCTCTGGATTCGCCCGCACGTAGTGTGACGTCGCCCGCACGCAACTCGGCCTGAACATTCGAACTTTCGTACGGCGCATCGGCGGTCGTCGAGACCGCAAATCCGATCAGCGTTTCCTTGCCAATATTCGTCACCGTGCCTGTGATTCGATTGCCCTGTCTCACGAGCTTCGCCTGAATGCGGCCCGGGCCCGTTCGCGTTCGCAGGCCCTGAAGCACGCGCACGTCCCATCGGCCCGGCCGGAGTTCGGCTGGAATCGTTTGCCGCTGGTCTTGAAAGAACGTCATGGGCGTGCTGATCGAACGCCGGCCGAAGTTGACGAGGTTCGCGGGCATCCACCATCCCGCGCTGTCGGTGTCACTGATCACAGCACTACCCGGAACACTGCCCGGAACACTTCCCGGCACATCGATGCGAAAGCGCCCGCCTTGCCCGGAATATAAACCCACGAGCGAGGCCTCGTTCGTTCGCTGCCCGTCGATTTCAGTTTCAATAACGCGTGACCGGAAAAACGTCTCGCTGCTTCGCGTCGAGTTCGCGTACCACAGCACCGCCACGCTTGCCAGAAGCACCCAGCCCGTCGTCGTCCACCACGTCCAGGGCTGCTTGCCCGTGAGCTTCAGCAGGTACCAATCCACCGGCCCCACCAGCACCAGGAGCACACCAAGAATGCCAAGCACGACGCGAAAATCGATGGGCCGAACGCCGTCGATTTTCATCAGATCGTCGAGACCTTCGCTCCACCTAGATTGCTCGGTCTCAGGAAAATTCCATGCGAGTTGCGTTTTCACGGCCCCGGGCGGCAGCAGGTCGGGGATTGGAAAATCAACTGCTTTTGACCTCGCCGCATTCGCTGGAATTCCAGTGAGATCGAAGTCGAAGACCGTGATGTTGCCCAATCCCAGTTTCGACCAGGCGCTGGATAGCTTGTCACTCGACGCACTTATTTTCGATGCATCGGTCGAGAGTCGAACCGCGCCCGATCGCACGCCAACCATCTGCCGTTGCAATGTGCCGTCAGGCAGAGCGGTGATCGTGCCGAGCGTCGCGGGCAAAACCTCCGCGATCGGGCCCGAGTCGGGCAGGGG
>JBBQKP010000092.1:0-12817 GCA_038326995.1 Tepidisphaerales bacterium | reverse complement strand
GGTGTATTCGCTTGCGCGCGTGAACGACATGGTGCAGAAGGCGATCGCGGCGGGTCGGCGTGTGTTCGAAGTGCTGGACGAAACCAATGACATCACCAACGTACCGGGCGCGAAGGCGATCAATAACATCAACGGCAAAATCCGATTGACAGACGTGACCTTCGCCTACGACCTGGGCGGGGGAAAAAATCGCGAGGTGCTGTCGGACGTCTCGATCGACATTCCCGCGGGCAAGCGCGTCGCGCTGTGCGGGCCGAGCGGAAGTGGCAAGAGCACGCTGCTCGGCCTGATCGTGCGGTTCTACGATCCAACAAAAGGCGCGGTCACACTCGACGGAAAAGACCTTCGCTCGATCACGCTCGAATCACTCAGGCCCGCATTCGCACTGGTTCAGCAGGAGACTTTTCTTTTTCGCCAGAGTGTGCTGGAAAACATCCGATACGGCAGACCCGAGGCGACGCTCGACGAAGTTCGGGAAGCGGCGCGAGCGGCGGCGGCGGACGAATTCATCCTGCAGCTTCCCAAGGGTTACGACACCGAAGTGGGCGAGCGCGGCGTGCGGCTATCGGGAGGACAGAAGCAGCGCATTTCCATCGCGCGGGCATTTCTTTCCGACCCGCGCGTGCTGCTGCTCGACGAGCCGACCAGCAGTGTTGAGCCCGACAGCGAGAACGCGATCATCGAGGCGATCGATCGATTGATGACATGCCGCACGACGGTGCTGACGAGTCACCGGCCCAGCCTGGTCTCGCGGTGCGACCTTGTGTATGTGCTTGAAAACGGCAAGGTGCTCGACAGCGGCCCGCCCGAGTTGGTTCGAGAGAGGAACGAATGGCTCGACCGATTTCTTCGAAGCGGTTACGAGCTGGCCGCGGCAAACTAGTGATATGCCAAACCATTATTTTGCAAATCGCTCTGTCATGTTCTTGCGAAGAAAGAACACCGGTCGGAGACCGGTGCCACCAACAATCTTGAGGTGAGATAGGTCTCCGACCGGCGCATAATCATCAGAGCAGTAACGAATTTTTAGGTGTGCAAAAGTTCTAGAACCGATTAGCTCATCCCTTCACCTGCGTGGTGAGAATTCGCGCGATGGCCTCACAGATTTCGGTTCGGTGCACGCCGTTGAGCGCCAGCGCGAGCTGTGTTTCCATCAGGCCATACGGAATACCGGTGTCGTAGCGCTGGCCCTGCGTGGTGACGGCCCAGTATTTGTCGGTCTGGGTTCGCAGGTGTTCCTGGGCGGCGGTGAGCTGGAATTCGCCCTTCTCTCGAATGTTGTTTTTGATGAGGTATTCGAGGGAGTCGAAGATGCCGTGGCCGAATACGTGCATGCCGAAGTGCGCGAGGTAATTTCCCGCGGCCAGGCCGGGCGAGGCGAGGTGTTCACGTGCATATTCGATCGAGGGTTTTTCGACGATTTGCTCGGCCTTGTAGATGCCCTTGCTGGCATCGATAGGCGCTCCCTTGATTGTGCCGAACAGGTGCAGGTGGCGCTCGAGGGTGGCCTGCACGCCCGTGCAGGCGTCGAGCATGTACTGTTCGTAGACCTTGATGATTTGCCGGGCGCAGCGGTCCTTGATGTCGGTGGTGTAGATGTGGTCGCCCAGCATGAGCAGGAACGGCTCGCCGTTGCAGAATTTCTTGCTCTGGAAGACGGCGTGGCCGAAGCCTTCGGGTGTGGATTGCTCTGCGAAGTAGAGGCGCTCGCCGAAGGCCTGCAGCTTCTCACTTTCGAGGATCGCCCAGTCCTTGCCGCGGAAGGCCTTGACGAGATTTTCAGGAAGACGGCGAAAGTATTCGCGGTAATACTTTTCCTCGCCGGGCGGAGTGACAATGCAGATTTCTTCGATGCCGCTGTCGATGGCTTCCTCGCCGATTATCTGGATGACTGGCTTGGTCAGGCCGTCACGATCGACCAGTGGGAACATTTCTTTTTTGACGGCTGTGGATGCGGGGTATTGACGAGTCCCACGTCCGGCGGCGGTGATGACGGCTTTGCGAACTTTGGCCATGGGTAATGTTCCTGAGTGGGTAGAGGTATCGGAAGAGCAGACACTATAGAGAACAGGGCAGCGTGGGCAACGCGCGTTGGAAAGGCGGTAATGTCTTCAGGCTCGATCGGCAGGACAAGTTTGAGCGAACGAGCAGCGTGTTCGATTCGCCGCCGGTAGAAGTTCTCGCTACACTCTCTTGACGGTGACGGCATTGCTCGACCACAACCAGATCGGCCTGAACTTCCGAAGCCCGCTTCCCCGGCCGAAGGTGCGCGGGCCGGTAATTGATGCGCACGTGCACCTTTTTGCCAGGCGGCACGCGAGTGTGTGGTTCGAAGGGGCAGACCATTTTGGGATCGACCATTTCGTGACGCAAACGCCCTTGGAAGAAGCGATCGGCCTGTCGAGGCAATGGGGCCATCGTCTGGCGTTCGTGGCCGTGCCGAAATACGACGAGTCGAAACACACGCGGATGGACACGTGGCTCAGACGGCTCGACGCGTTTGCGAATCTTGGCGCGAAGATGGCGAAAATTCACATGGCCCCGCAGACGATGCAGCGCTGGGGCTGGCGGCTCGATTCGCCGGAGATTCGCCGAATCATGAGAGAAATTCGCGACCGCGGCATGATCATCATGACGCACATCGGCGACCCGTCGCTGTGGTACAGCAAGCAGTATGCCGACACGTCAATCTACGGCACTCGCGACGAGCATTACGCGTGGTGGGAAAGTGCATTAGAGGAGCACCGCGGCTGGCCGTGGTGGTGTGCTCATATCGCGGGCAATCCTGAGGACCTTCCGCGCGTGCAAAAACTGTTGGATCGGTTCCCTGATCTAGTGCTGGACTTGAGTGCGACGCGCTGGATGGTGCGCGAGATTTCGCATCAAAGGCAGGCCGCGCGGGAGTTCGTCATTCGCAACGAGGACCGACTGATCTGGGGCAGTGATCAGGTGTCGGGCGACCTGCGCGACTTTGATTTCCTCGCGTCAAGGTGGTGGTGTCACCGCAAGCTGTTTGAGACGGGATATTCGGGCCAGAGCCCGATTCTCGACCCGGATCTTACGTTGAATCAGCAGCCTATCTTGCGTGGGCTTGCGCTACCGGACGAGACGCTCCAGAAACTATATCACGATAATGCGGTTCGGGTGCTTGGGAAGATGGGCCAGAAGTTCGGGCCAATGCAGGTGGCCGCGTGACCGCGGAAGCGAAAGACGTCGCGAAAATTAAAGTGGGCGCAGATTCGCTCGCGGCCCTTTGGCGAATCGTCACTCGATCGTCGTCGATCTCGCCGAAAGCACTTCTCGTTCGCCTTGCAAACGCGCTGCGAACGCCCGATCCCGACCCGCGATCGATCGTGTTGATGCGAGAGTGTTTTGGAGCGCTCGGCCGGACGCTCGGGCGTAATTTCGTCGCACAGAAAATCGCCGGGCATGCCGAGACTGCGGTTGACTTGAGACTGATGCAGGACATAACTTCGCATTCAATCGAGCCGAACAAATTTCCGTCCATCTTGCCCCGACTCATCGAACCCATTTCTGCCCAGAACGTCATCGAATGCCTCAGGGATGTCTCGACACAATTGCGAGAAAGGGTTTCGATCGTGGTCGGCGGTTCGAGCGTTTTACTGCTGAAACACCTCATCGAGCGGGCCACGGAAAATATTGATGTTCTGGACGAACTGCCCGAAGAACTTCGAGATCAGCATGCGGTGCTCGATGACATCAAGGCGCGCCATCGTCTCTCGATCACCCATGCCGCATCACATTATCTTCCCACGGGCTGGAACACGCGAACGTGGTCTCTGGATAAGTTCGGCCCGCTAGATGTTCGCGTCGTGGACCCGATCGATCTGCTTGTCGCAAAGCTGTTCAGCAAACGCGCCAAGGATTTTCGCGACGTCAAAGACTGCTGGGATCTGATCGACCATGCCGAATTTCGCCAGCGACTTTCGCATGATACGCACCTGCTCCGCGGCAATTCTGAAGTGCTGGCCGCGGCGGTTCGGAATTGGTTTGTGCTGACCGGCGAGGAAACTTTGCCCGCGAGCATTTCCGCGATAGACACAGTTCCATGAGCATTCGACTTCGCTTCCTCGCCTGGCAGATCGTCGTCGCTCTGGCGCTGGTCGCGCAGCCGATCGTGCTGCTGTTTACCTCATCGCGGGTGATGGCGGTCGTGCTTTTGGTGTTCACGATGATGATCATCGGGCTCTTGGTCACCACGCCAAGCGATGCGATCAAATTGAAACGGCACACGAGTGAACGAATGCTGGTCGGCGGGACGGTTTTGCTCGGGCTGCTGACAATTAAAGAATTGCATGTCGTGATGTTCGCGTCGCAACTATTTTTGGGCGTGATCGTTTTGTTTGCAGCACGTCGGCTGGAGTTCAGCGCGTGGTGGGCGATGCCAATCTTGTGGTGCGCGTGGTGGGCGGTCGCGAGGTGAATTGAGCTTCGTCCGCGGCGGTTGTCGTTGCGCCGCGCGACTGCCGAAGGTGTTAAAAGAGCCGCGCACGCAGTAAGCGGGTTCTTCGAATTTCCTAACAGAACTGAGAATCCGGATTCGATTCCGGCCCGTCCGGCAGGACACTGAAGTTTCGTTCCTTTCAACACTGCTCACCCGGAGGCAGAAATAAAATACGTGCCGGACAGGCCAGAAGCAGGCATCTGAAAAGAAACAGATCAAAACCCGAGCAATCTGGGTTGGAAATTCTTCAGGAACAAAGTTGAGTGTTGACCTCCATTCTGCTGTCTATTCTGGCCCGGCTGGCAAGCCATGTATTCGAATAACCGACAGATAAATGTCCTGCCGGACGGGCCGGAGGAAGACTAAGCCGAAACACATCGCCAGACGAACGTTGACCCACAACAACGCTTCGTTACCTACACAGTGTAATATCCTGCCCAAATGAGCACCTCGGATCAGACCCCACCGCGACCAGGTCAAATGACACTCGGCTACATCGGGCTGGGCATCATGGGCAATTTCATGGCGCAGAATCTTATAAGAGCCGGGCACGCGCTGGGCGTGTGGAATCGAACTTCGGACAAGGCACGCGAGGTGGTGGACTTGGGCGCGACGCTTTACCAAAGCCCCGCCGAGGTCGCGAAACACTCCGACATCGTGTTCATCAATGTGACTGATTCTGCCGACGTGGAAGAAGTCATTTTCTCGATTAACGGCATCGCCAGCGCGATCGCGCGCGGTTCGATCGTCATCGACCACTCGACCATCAGCCCGGCCGTCACGCGAAACATCCACGAGCGCCTGCTTCAGCAAGGCGTTCATTTTCTCGATTCGCCCGTTTCAGGCGGAGACATCGGCGCGAAGAACGGAACGCTTTCGATCATGGTGGGCGGCGAGTCTCCGTCGTTCGAAGCAGCCTTGCCCGTGCTGCGGGCGGTCGGAAAGTCGATCACCCACGTCGGCCCGAGCGGAATGGGCCAGCTCTGCAAGCTGTGCAATCAGGTCGCGCTGTTCAGCACGCTCGCGGGCGTTTGCGAGGCGGTCGTGCTTGCTCGCGCGGGCGGGCTCGACCCTGCGATGATGATGCAAGTCGTGGGCGCGGGTGCGGGCGCGAGCTGGCAGCTCGCCAACGTCGGCCCGAAAGTACTATCTGAAGATTTCGCGCCAGGTTTTTCGATCGACCTCGCGCTGAAGGATATGAAACTGGTCGAGCAGAGCATCACGGAACTGGGCCTGGACCTCTACGCGATCGCGGCCGCGACAGACTATCTTCGCACGGTTCAGGAGCAGGGAGGCGGCAAGCTCGCGACGCCGGCGATGATCAGGGGAATATGATCTCAGGGCTTTCAAAATTTCGCTGTCCTGCGGAAAGTCCACCTGACCAAAATGCCCCGCTTTTTTACAGTTCGGAGCGGTTCTCAAAATTTTTTTCTTGTCACTCCAAGGACTCAGCGTAGAATGCTGCAGGCCTGAAGAAGAGACAATTACAGCTCAAGTAAAGAGATCAGTCATATGCAGAAAAATACTTTCAAGTCGAAGTCGTCTAACGCTTCCCTATTCCGCTTGCCAGGACTAATTGCGTCCGCGGCACTGAGTATGACTTTTGTTGCCCCTGCAATGGCTGTCGTCCAATCCAGCGTGGGCTTCACTGAAAACGGTGGAAGGCGAGTCATTTCGCTGGGTAATTCTGCCACCCTGCCCAGCACGATAGACGCCCTTAATCGCGGTGTGAACACCGGCAATGGTGCAGGCGAGAACCTTTTCGGCCTGACCAGCAACGGCCTTTTGGGCTGGCCGATTGGACCCAGGGCGTTTCTTGGCGTGAGGCACGATCAGCTTAGCCCCGGGTCTACGCTGTCTTTCGACAATCAGACGTTCACCGTCGCGTCCGTCACCAACATGACTGGAACCTTTGCGGGACCGAATAATACCACAATCGTCGGTAACAGCGACATCGCCATCTACACGATTAATGCGAACGATCCCAGTTTTACCCGCTTTTCACCCCTCTTCACGCCCAGTGACAATTTCTCGCCCGGTCGCGAACTCGTCGTCTACGGCCGCGGAACCAGCCGAGGTAATGCCATTACTGCACTCGCATCCGGCGGCAATACTCGCGGCTGGGCGTCAGGTGAGGACGACAGGCAAATTTCGTGGGGCACCAACCGTCTTGAGTCGATTCGTGCGATCTCACTCGGCTCACTCGAAAATACCACCGTCGCGCTCACATATAACTTCTCGCCCGAAGGTGATCCAGACGGTACCCTTTTTGAGGGCGGCCTGACCGCTAGTGACTCAAGCGGCGCAGTCTTTGCCCGCACTTCTACCGGAGAATGGAAACTCGCCGCGCTCAATAGCGCCGTCGACGGGCCAGTCGGTCACACCGCCGATCAGAGTCTCGCACAGCAAGCCGTCGTGTTCGATGCTTCGGGTCTCTTCGCGGGCATCATCGACGGGCTTCCCGCCAATAACGGCTCATATGCCCTCCGTACCTCGGGACGAACCAGTTCCTTCTCGACCTTCGTCGGCTTCCCTGAGTATGCCAACGTCCTGCAGAACTTCGTCCCCGAGCCCACCACACTTACCCTTCTGTGCGGCGTCATCGTTTTAGGGCTTCGTCGGCGCTAATCAATTGGTTGAAATGTCCGCCGACGAGTCTCGCAATTCTTAGTTCCTCGCGATCTTGCCCATCATCCCGCTCGACATCGCAGACGATCCGCGGCTGAGTCCTTACACGCTCATGAAGGATCGTGATTTGTCGCGGCAGGGAAACCGGTTCATCGCCGAGGGGCTGCACGTCGTCGAGCGTCTACTGGCGTCGAAGTTCACATGCGAAAGCGTGCTGACCTCGCCTCGATTGCTCAATAAGCTCCAAGCGTGCGTAACGGATGAAGTGCAGCTGTATGTCGTCCCCGACCGCGTCATCGATCAGGTTGTTGGCTATCGGTTTCACAATGGCGCCCTGGCCGTGGGCGTAAAGGGCGAAGCGCCGACGCTCGATTCCGTCCTCGCCGATCCAGTTGTTCACGCGTCTGAAAGACGGCTCGTTGTCGTGGCACCAGAGCTCAACAGCACGGAAAACCTCGGCTCAATTCTTCGCATCTCGGCCGGGCTCGGCGCGTGCGCTCTGGTCATCGGCCCGAAAAGTGCCGACCCTTTCTACAGACAAAGTATTCGCGTTTCCATGGGGGCAGCGTTCACCGTGCCGGTCGTGTTGTCCACGGACATCGTGAGCGATCTCAAACGTCTAAGCCGCGAGTTCGATTTCGACACGCTCGCGAGTGTGCTTCGCGCTGACGCCTCGCCACTCGATCAGTTCACGCCGACGCGCAGCTGTGCCATCGTCCTGGGAAGTGAAGCTCACGGCCTTTCTGATGCAGAAATCGACGCGTGCTCGCACCATCTGACCATCCCTATGAGCCTGGGCACCGACAGCTTAAACGTCGCTATCGCCTGCGCACTGTTCGCATGGCACGTTACGCGAAATTGAGCTTGCTCTAGATTTAGAAACACCCGCCTACTTCTTACGCGGCTCCTTTAGTCGAATTCAGACCAATCGAGAAAAACAATGTCCTGCCGGACGGGCCGAACACGGAAATCAAAAGCGAACTCTATCGTGTATCATGCACGCGTGTAAGGTTTCGGTCGCGAGGTCGACTCACCCGCAGAACGAAAATTTTTAACTCAGGAATATCGATGCAAATCATCTGGACCTTATTGATCGTGACGTACCTCTTCTTTGCCGATATAACCGGATCGGCGACCGCTTTGATGCAAGCAACGACGACTCCTTCAACTCGACCATCGGCCGGCCACTCTGCCGAAACTGAAAGCGATCTCACCATGCATGTTGTCCCTCTCTCTGAGATCGGCGAAACCGCGAAGGATGCACACCCACTGACTGTCGGGTCGCCCTCTCCTGCGACGCAGATATTGACGCAAACGGGCGAAGCATTCGACCTCACAAAAGCTTATAAGAGCAAGCCAACGATCCTCATTTTCTATCGAGGCGGGTGGTGTCCGTACTGCACCGCGCACCTCGTGGCGGTCGGTCAGATCGAGCCCGAACTCCTGCAGATGGGCTATCAGATCCTGGGGGTGAGCCCGGATTCGCCGACACGCGTCGCCGCCACGCTCGCCAAGACGCCAATGCCTTACACGCTTCTTTCCGATAGCGAGATGTCGCTCGCCCGCGCGTTCGGGCTCGCGTTTTATGTTGATCAAAAAACCGCAGAAAAGTATGCCGGATATGGCATCGAGCTGACAATATCGCCAGAGTCCGATCGAAAGCTTTTGCCCGTCCCGGCAGTTTTTATTATAGATACAGACGGCCTCATTCGTTTCGTGCACGCTGAGCCGGACTACTCAAAACGACTGGCCCCCGACGCCCTTCTTCTTGCCGCCAAAAACGTTCTCAAAAAGTAATTCGAAAACTTAAACCGGATTCATCTCATGAACTCTAACGCCGCATCCCCAACACTCGAAACACATCAAACCCTTGAAAACAATCGAGCAGATCGAAACATTTGCGGCCTTTCGCCTCGCTTCACAGCTCGTCGAACGGTTCGTGTTGCCGCCATCTTTGTGGCATCTCTTTTTGTGATTATCCCACTCGCCAGGCAGGCAACCAAGCCGACGCCCTCGGGGCCATGGCTCGACCGTCAAATCGCGCGATATTTCGGCCCGCCCGCCGTCGTGATGGGGCAGGCGGCGGAAAAAGCCGACGACAACAAAGTACCGACCGGCCCTGACTTCGACCATTCCGCGTTCGACGCTCTTCTTCGCAAGCACGTCGACGCCGCGGGTATGATCAATTACGCCGCGCTCAAGCAGGAACAGGCTCCGCTTGATGAGTACATCATCCGTATCAAATCCGCGAACCTCGACACGATGTCGAAGGACCAGCGCCTGGCGTTGCTCATCAACGCCTACAACGCCTTCACTCTTCGGCTGATTATCGATCACTATCCGATCAAGTCGATTAAGGATATTCCAGAAAAAGACCGATGGCGCGCAGTCCGATGGTCGATAGACAAGCGAGTGATGAGCCTGGATCAGCTCGAACACGAAGAAATTCGGCCGAAGTATAATGAGCCGCGGATTCACTTCGCGCTCGTGTGTGCGGCCGTTGATTGTCCGCCGCTTCGCACTGAAGCCTACACTGCTGCAAAACTCGAACAGCAACTCGATGAGCAGACGCGATACATTCATGCACGCCCGACGTGGTTTATCTTCGACCCGGCCGCTAACACGCTTCAGCTCACCAGTTTGTACAACTGGTTTGCCGGCGATTTCGAGCAGACGTCCGGTACCATCGTGAAATACGCGGCCGAGTATTCTGACGAGCTCAAGAAATCCCTCGCCGCCGGTAACGCGCCGATGGTGACGTTTCTCGACTACGACTGGTCCTTGAACGTGCAGAAGTAGCCGTGCCAATGCCCAGCCCATCGAATCGTCCGCCCGAGTCTGTGTTGAGCAAATCGTTTTTGCTATGGATCGTATGCGGCGGAGTCTTTCTCGTCTTGATGTTCCTTCTAGGTCGAACGGATTCGGACGCCACCTCGCTTACGCGAATCTACGTTCTCTCCGGCGCCGTTGTGCTGGCGATCCTCTTTGGATTTCGCAATACCAAAAGCTCGGCGCGCGTCATCTTGTCCATTCTTCTGCTGGGCTTGGTGGCTCGACTTTTTATGTTCGGCCAGCCTTCAAAATTCGACGACGACTTTTATCGATATATGTGGGACGGCGCCGTCACCGCCAACGGGTACAACCCATACGCAATTCGCCCCGCAGAGGTTCTTCGCGGCGGAGCATTGCCGCAAGACGCTGCGTTTCAAGCTCTGGCCGCCAAGGCGATGCCCACCCTCACTCGCGTCAATCACCCCGAACTTACCACGATCTACCCGCCCGTCGCCCAAGGCGTTTTCGCCCTCTCGTATTTCATCGCACCCTTCAGTCCCGTCGGCCTGAGGGTGGTCTTTCTGTTGATCGAAGTCGTCGCCGTCGCGCTATTGCTTTTAATGCTCCGCACGCTCGGACGGCCGCTCTCTTGGGTCGCGGTTTATTGGTGGTGTCCGCTCGTGATCAAAGAGGTTTACTTCGGGCTTCACATGGACGTCTTGCCCGCGACTCTCGCGCTCGCGTCAATCGGCGCGGCCGTCTGGCGTTTCCGCATCACCGCGATCGTCCTGCTCGCGCTGGCCGTCGGTGCGAAGCTCTGGCCCGTCGTGCTCGCGCCCATCGTGATTCGATACGCCGTCACATCCTGGCGATCGCTCTTCTCCGGTGTCGCGCTCTTCGCCCTGCTCACACTCATTATTTCGTTCCCGCTACTCTCCAGTTGGGGAGATGCCTCGCACTCCGGCGCCAGCGCGTACGCAAAGCAATGGATGAACAACGCCGGCTTTTTCGGCGTGCTGCAATGGGCTTCGAATCAACTCTATCAAGCCTCTCTCAATACCTTCTTCGATGGCTACTTCGATCCAGCCCAGATGCCACGCCGCATTGTTGCGTGCATCGTCTTGCTTTTTCTCGCTGTAATGTCCGTCGTAAAGATTCCCGACTCGGCCGCGGTGATTCGATACGGGATGTGGGCCGTCGCAGTTGTTTTCCTTATTAGTCCGACGCAGTTTCCGTGGTATTTCGTCTGGGTCATGCCGTTTCTCGCGCTCACCGCCGGGTCGTGGTCCGCGTTGGCAATTCTGCTCTACGTCGCGCTTTTGCCGCTCTATCACCTGCATCAAACCAGCCCGTGGATGTTATGGATCGAGCATCTTCCGGTCTGGCTCGGCCTTGCGATCGGTCTTTTAGTCTGGCTTAAACGAGACCGCGTCATGCCGATATTTCAGGAAACGCCGTTTCACCTTCCCCAAGGCACTCGCGTCGCGGTCATCATTCCCGCGCTGAACGAAGAGCGCGCGATCGGCCCCGTCATTGACGAGATTCCCAAGTGGGTCAGTCAGGTCATCGTCGCGGACAACAATTCGAACGACGCGACGGTGAGCGTGGCCGAGGCGCACGGCGCGACGGTCGTGGTCGAACCACACCGCGGCTACGGGGCAGCTTGTCTGCGCGGGATTTCTGTACTCGGTGACTCTGCCGTCGTCGTGTTCCTCGACGGCGACTTCAGCGATCACCCCAACGAGATGGGCCGCCTCGTCGGCCCGATCGTGCGGGGAGAGGCAGACATGGTCATCGGCTCGCGCGTGCTCGGAAAGGCCGAGCCCGGCGCACTTACGCCCCAACAGCGCTTCGGCAACGCACTCGCGTGCGCGCTCATTCGCCTGCTATACGGCCAACGGTTTTCCGACCTGGGCCCCTTCCGTGCAATTCGCGCTTCGTCGCTCAGGCAATTGCAGATGGACGACCGCGACTTCGGCTGGACCGTGCAGATGCAGGTCCGTGCCGCACGTCAGGGTCTTATCTCAATCGAGGTCCCCGTCAGCTATCGCAAGCGGATCGGCGTGTCGAAAATTTCCGGCACGGTTCGCGGCGTGTTTCTCGCGGGCAAGAAAATTCTGCTGACGGTCTTCGCCGAGGGTCTGCGAAAAGTGCACCCGAGTGACTCACATGCGTAACAGGCTCATCATCATGGCGCGCTTTCCCGAGCCGGGCCGGGCCAAGACCCGGCTCATTCCCCTGCTCGGCCCGGTCGGCGCGGCGCTCGTGCATCAGGAATTGGTCCAGCTCACGCTCAACGTATCGCGAACATTTGTTTATTTCTTCAACGATAGCATCGCGTGTGATGTCGAAGTCCGATTCACCGGGCGAACGACTCCGCGCCTAATGGAAGATCTCTTCGGCGGCGGGGTCAGGTACGTCGAGCAAGGCCCGGGCGATCTCGGCCAGCGTCTTCACGAGGCCTCGCAAAGTGCGTTCGAGCAAGGCGTGTCGCGCGTCGTGCTTATCGGCACGGATTGCCCAGACCTTACGCCCACATTGCTCAAGAGCGCTTTCGACATTCTTCACACAAACGACGTCGCGATCGGCCCCGCGCTCGACGGCGGATATTACCTGATCGGCCTTAAGCGAGGTCTGTTCGAGCTGTTTACTGACATCCCTTGGGGCGGCGACGAAGTACTTAGCAAAACCCTCCAAGTGTGTACGCGCCTGAACTTGTCCGTACACCAGCTCACGCCCCTCTCCGACATCGACACCCCCGACGACTATCAGGCCTGGCGCGGGTGATAACGAATGGCGAGCTGAACTCCGCCCTACCCAATCGCGTGCCGATGACTGCCCAACTGGATTGGCAGTTTTCGTAGCGCGAAATTCAGGTTCCCGTATTCGTTGAGTAAGTAATCTTGCGTGTTATATTGCCATTGATATCATTTGTAACAGTTACAGAAACAA
>JBBQKP010000091.1:0-12855 GCA_038326995.1 Tepidisphaerales bacterium | reverse complement strand
CTCGCGGGCGGCGCGGACTCTCCCATCGCGCCGGGCATTCTCGCCGCGTTCGAACGCATGGGCGTCGTCTCCACCTCATCTCACGAAGAAGCACGCCTTGCAAGTCGCCCGTTCGACAAGCGGCGCGACGGCTTCATCCTGGGCGAGGGGTCCTGGATGTTCGTCCTGGAACGACACGATCACGCAGAAGCACGCGGGGCGAAGGTTCTTGCAGAACTGACGGGCTACGCAAGTACGTGTGACGCGTTTCATCGCGTGGCGATCGCACCGGACTGCGTCGAGCCCGCGCGCGCGATCCAGCTCGCCCTGGCCGACGCGGGAATTTCTGAGACCGACATCGACTACGTCAACCTTCACGGCACGGGCACGGATATGAACGATCGGCTCGAAACGCTTGCGGTGAAAACCGCGCTGGGCGAGCACGCGCGGTCGATCCCGATGAGCAGCACCAAGAGCATGATCGGCCATCCGCAAGGCGCGTGCGGCGCGGCCGGACTTGCCGCGACGATTCTGTGCGCACGCCTTGGCGCGGTTCATCCGACCATCAATTTGGAACAGCCCGACAGCGCTTGCGACCTTGACTACGTTCCACAGATTTCGCGGCCTCACGTTGTTCGAAACGCGGTGACGAACTGCATCGCATTCGGATCGAAAAACAGTGCGCTGGTGGTGAAAATTTTATAGATGTACCGAGTTCACATCCGGCCCGTCCGGCAGGACATTGCATTTCGTTTTCGAATTCACAAAGAAAATGTCCCGTCGGACGGGCCAGACATGTCGCGGAAACGCAGCCTTGCAATCTAGAACGCACAGGGTCCGTCGTGCGCTGCGGACCTTTGATCTCTTGCGGTGGTCGGCATACGAATGGTCCGCTGTATTGCGCCTATCGGGCACGCAAGCTTGCGCCTCCGGCGAAACGGCCCGGCTCAGGCCATTGATGTCGAATCGGCGACCGCGGAAAACTCATCGAGTCGAGACGATCGGGACGATAAGCCGATATGCGGACACTCGCGCGCTTATCGGATTCGTTGATTCCGCCGCTCTATCGCGTGGCCGAGGGGCACACGGCCGTGCGGAGTCTGGCGGTGCGGGATCGCGTGCAGAAATGGCTCGGAACACTTTCGCGCGTGCGTTCGATCGAGGCCCGCCGCGCGTTTGAGGCAGCGGTGCCTGCGACGTCGCCGCTGGGCGCGGGCGAACTTTCGATACTGCTGGGCGAGTTCCAATCCGTTCACACGCGAGCAGACCGCAGATCGCCGGCCGAAAAATCGCAGGCGCGTCTGGCCGAGCTCATCCGCCGCACCGGCATCGCCAAGGGCCAGCGCGCGCTCGACATCGGATGCGGCGAGGGAAGCGTGACGGCCGCGCTCGCGTGGCGCGGCGTACGGACGACGGGTCTCGACCTGATCACGCAGGCGAATGCCAACGCCCGCAAATCACCCGCGAAGTTCATCGAGGGCGACGCACACGACACCGGCCTTCCCGCCGCGTCGTTTGATCTGATTTACTCATTCGACACGCTTGAACACGTCGACGACCCGGCGCGCCTCGTCGACGAGGCCCGCCGACTGCTCGCCCCGGGTGGAATTTTCTACGCAAACTTCGGCCCGCTGTGGAACTCGGCCCAGGGCGCGCATCAATGGATGAGTGTCGATATTCCATACGCACATTTGTTGTTCGAACAGGAGTTGCTCGATCACGCGGCGTCGCGACTGGGCAAACGGCCGATGGTGCGCGAACTGAATCATTACACGCTTTTGCAGTGGCGAAATTTCGTCGCCGACATCAAGTGCAAGATGAATGTGTCTGTCGCGATCGAAAAATTTAACACGACGCACACGCAGCTCATCACGCGATTCCCGGAGCAGTTTAGAAGGCACACTGATTCGTTCGACGAGCTTGTCGTTCGGTCGATCGAGATCATGGCTAGAAAAGTTTAGCGAAAGTCTGATGCGCGTTTTTCCCTTGGCGTTGATGATGCTTATAACTTGGCGTCATGGACCTCGCGGCCGCTCAGGCTATGGCTCACCAACTCATGCGCGACCACGGCCTGGGCATGTGGCGGTTTGGTTTTGATAACGCGCGCAGGCGTTTTGGATGTTGCTGGGTGACACGCCGGGTGATCACGCTGTCCAGGCCACTTACGATTTTGAACTCGCCCCAGAGCGTTCGAGAGACGATCCTGCACGAGATCGCGCACGCGCTCACGCCCGGCGACGGCCACGGGTCGAGGTGGAAGGAGGCGTGCATGGTCGTGGGCGCAAGACCCGTGCGATGCTTCACGGAGAAGGAGGTTCGTGTCCCGGCGCGAGCGGCGGCGCCTTACGTGATGTGCTGTGAAGCATGCGGGTGGATGATCGACCGCCGCCGCCTGACCAGGCGAAAGCTGGTGTGCAAGACGTGCCAGTGTGCGGTGACTTGGAAGAAGCGAATCTATGTTTCGGCAGGGGTTCGGGAGGCTTGAGCGACGGTCGATTCGTTTTCTTTCTGGCCCGTCCGGCGGGACATCTTCTGTCTGCGATTTCGTTTTCGTGTGATGCGTTTCCACTGTGGTTGAAACCAGTTCATCGGGCGGAAATTGCGGTGTCCTGCCGGACGGGCCAGAAATAGAAGCGTTTAGTCAACATTTGCTTTCTCCTTAATTGGTAAGCGCGACTTCGGTCGAGACCACGCCCGGTCGTGGAAATTTTTAACTTTTATTAGCAAGGCAACCCGCTCGCCTGGCCTCATAACGCATCTCACAACACACTCCCCAACGCGGGCAGTTTTTATCGCCCCCGGGATATTTTTCTTGACACGGCCGCCGCGTCCGTCACACTCCCGACCCGGACCCTGACCGACAGGTTGCGTATCCTTATGTCTGGCAAGCGATGACATTCCGACTGATTCATCATGGCAAAAAAAGCTACAACGCCCCGCAAAACACCGACAAGGAAGGCCGCTTCCAAGTCGACTAAAACCGCTGCGCCTGTTGATTCCGAATTGGATATTGAGGGCGTCGATCCGCTCGAAGAAACAAATGGCAAGTCAGGCGACATGTCCGCCGAAAGTCAGGCCGAAGATCGGGCCAAGCGGCGCGCCAAGAACGCCACGCCCGGAACCGGCAAGAACCTGGTCATCGTCGAATCGCCCGCCAAGGCCAAGACCATTAATAAATATCTTGGCGACCAATTTGTCGTCAAAGCGTCGATGGGCCACGTCCGCGATCTGCCCAAGAGCGGCAATGCGGTCAACATGGAAACCTTCGAGCCGCGGTACGTGCTGATCGAAGAGCGAGGCAAGAAGGAGCTGATCAAAGAGCTTCGCAAGCTTTCGAAGGACGCACCGACGGTCTATCTCGCGACCGATTTGGACCGCGAAGGAGAGGCCATCGCGTGGCACTTGAAGGAGGCACTCGATTTGCCTGATAGCCGGGTGAAGCGCGTGATATTTAACGCGATCACGAAGGATGAGGTTGCGCGTGCGTTCGAGAAGCCCAGGGATCTGGACATGGGCCGGGTGAATGCGCAGCAAGCGCGTCGCGTACTCGACCGGATCGTGGGATATGAGATTTCGCCCGTGCTGTGGCGCAAGGTGGCAAGGGGATTGTCGGCCGGGCGTGTGCAGAGCGTGGCGGTTCGACTGGTGGTCGATCGCGAGCGTGAAATCGAAGCGTTCATTCCCGACGAGTATTGGTCGATCACGGGCGTATTCTCGCCGAAAAACGATCCATCTCTCGCGGCCGCGTTTGACACGTTCCTTAAGTCTTCGCCGCAAGATTCGCTGACAGGTGGCGGCGATGATGGCGGGGGTTTCGGCGGGGGTTTTGGCGCGGTCTACTCCGGCCCGAACAAGAAGCAGCAGCAAAAATGGCTGAGCCAGCGTGACGCCTTCGAGGCGGAGCTGGTCGAAGTCGCGGGCAGGAAGCTCGATAGCATGACTCAGGACGAGGCCCGGCGTATCTCCGCCGCCATCGGATTCGTCATCACCAGCGATGAGACGACCGCCGACGAGAGCGCCAAAGGCCCGGCCAAGAATCGCGTGGCGATTCAGGGGCGAATCCAATCATCCCCGGCCTTCCGCGTCGAGTCGATCGAGAAAAAGCGATCCACAAGCCGCCCGACGCCGCCTTTCATTACCAGCACACTCCAGCAGGCCGGCAGCACGCGCCTTGGTTTTGGTGCGCAACGAACGATGCGCGCCGCACAATCGCTCTACGAAGCCGGGCACATCACCTACATGCGTACCGACAGCACGCACCTGTCAGGCGATGCGCTCAACATGGTCCGCTCGTTCGTGCAAAGCGAATTCGGCCCGGCCTATCTGCCCGAAAAGCCCAACTTCTACACCTCCAGCAATAAAAACGCTCAGGAAGCCCACGAAGCAATCAGGCCGACCAATCTCAAGAACTCGCCGCGCGATATTCGTGCGATGGTCAAAGACGATGAATCGCGTGTGTATGAGTTGATCTACAACCGCTTTGTTGCGTGTCAGATGACCAACGCGCTGTTCGACCAGACCGCCATCACCATTGTTGCAGACGTGCCCGACAAGACCGGCAAGACGAGCAAGGTTGCGTTCCGCGCGACGGGCCGAAAGCTCGTGTTCGACGGCTTCATGAAAGTCAGCGGCGTGTCGAGTGACGACCAGCTCCTGCCCGAACTCGCCGAGAAACAAAGCGTCTTCCCGCTTCATCTTGATCCGAGCCAGCACTTCACCAGCCCGCCGCCGCGATACAACGAAGCGTCGCTCATCAAAGACCTCGAATCCAAAGGCATCGGCAGGCCCAGCACGTACGCGTCCATCATCACCACGATTCAGGACCGCCAATACGTCCTGCAGCAGGACCGCAGGCTTTACGCCACGCTTCTGGGCAAGGTCGTCACCGATAAGCTGGTTCAGGCGTTCCCGCAGATCATGGATGTGACATTCACGGCCGACATGGAAGGCAAGCTCGATCAGGTCGAAGACCTCTCCGTCGACTGGGTCAAACTCCTGCGAGATTTCTACGGCCCGTTCCACGCCTCCATCGCCACCGCGCTCGAAACACTCGAACACGCGGGCGGCGCACCAAGCCCTTACAAAGACGAGGCCACCGGAATCCCGCTCGTTTACCGCATCAGTGCCACCGGGTTCTTCCTCGCATCGTCCGACCCGAACGTCAAACTTACCAAGCCCGTCGATGCGTTCGGCAACCCGACCATCAAACAGGTCAGCCAGTACAAGTGCCCCGTCTGCAGCGGCGAAATGATCGAGCGAAAGGGCCGCTTCGGCGACTATCTTTCGTGCTCGAATTACTCGGTCAAAGACGCCGAAGGCAAGCCGTCGTGCAGCACCATCGTGCCGCTCAATAAGAAGACGCGACTGCCCGACCCGCCCAAGGTCGAGGCGCTGATGACGAATATCCTTGACGCCAAAGACGGCAAGCCTTACCTGCTTCGCAACAGCAAGCGCGGGCCGTTTTTGGGTAGCAGCAATTTCCCGAAGAACCGCACGACAATACAGGTGAAGAAGCTTACCCCCGAGCAGGCCACCGAAGTCGAGTCGCTTTTGCCCGAGCTGCGTCGGCGAGTGCAGAAGAGCTACGAACAAGGTGCCGCCATGACCGGCAGGCCCATCGAGAGCTATGGCGCGTTGCCGCCCGAGTCGATCGCGGAGATTCTCGCGACGCCTGCCGCCCCGCGGTTCTCGAAAGCGAAGAAGACTGCGTAGTTTCGTAAAGTCAGTCCGACGATCCGAAACGTAATTAACTTAAAAGAGCCGCGCATGAAACAGGCGGGTTCACACTGTGATCAGAGACGCGGTGTCTCGCCGCGTTCGGGTATGCAGAACCAACCGACATCGACGGCGGCACGGCCGTGGCGACCCACTTCATGATACGCCAGAACAGCGACGAGTAGGCGGAGTCATTATTTAGTCGCAGACGCAGCGGCTTGCCACGTCTACGAGTCAAAAACTGCGTTCGATGAATTTCAAGGGACAGCGAGAACTTCGAGTGCTTTTGAAAATGGCTGAGGTGTTACCTCATCAGAGCAATCGACGTGATAAACATCGCAATCGGATCGAATATGTCGCCGCGAAAAGATCGCTTACGGGCGTGCTCACATTAACGGCACGATCGCGTACGCGACGGCGCAGCATGCGAGAACGAGAAAGTCTTTTCGGCCTGATATCTGATACATCGCGTAAAATGCGAGAGCGATCACGCAGGCCGCGACAGTCAATACCGGCGCATTGCGCGTCAGGCTGCTCGAATAAGCCAATGCCGTGTTGAGATCGAACAAGGGCGTGAACCAGTTTCCCATAAACGGCATCCCGACGAGACATGACGCGCGGAACGAAATGCCCGCAGCTACAGTCATATCGGATGGTTGCGGTGTCGTGTCAAATGTAAATCGGCAGTATTTCATGACCCGCTTCAGGGCTTGAAATTATCGGGCTTCACGAGGCTTTGCGGCGCGGCTTCGACCACCCGCCGATGCGGATGACCTTCCGCTCTGCCGCTTCGAGGTGAGTCAGATATTCGTCGAGTTCGGTCGGCTGAAACTGCTCTAGGAAATCGATGTTCGCGCCGGTGTTATAGCGGCGAATCAGCTCAATCAATTCGGGCTTGGAATGGGTCGTTATGCTCATGTGTGGTATCGTTCTGCTTTAACTGTTGCGCGATCGAACTGTGCTGCTGAGCCAAAAGATCGGCAATTTTAGACCTCGGGCATGAGCCCGGGTTAGACCTCCGGCATGAGCCCGGGTTGGTCCTCGGGCATGAGCCCGGGTTGGTCCTCGGGCATGAGCCCGGGCCGGACCTCGGACGTGAGCCCGGGCCGGACCTCGGACGTGAGTAAAGACCAAGAGGCGCGATCGCTTGATTCCAAAAACAGCCGGCTCCACAATACGTCGCTTTGGCGATACGGTGTAGGCGATTTCAATCCTCCTCATGACAGAATCTAAAACACCTTTGTTTCGAATGTCCAAAACGGCGGGCGCTGCGCTGGGCGACTACACCGCGATCAACCCGCTGTCGGTCGCGAGCTTGTTGACGGGCCTGTGCGGCGTGCTGGTCGCGCTCGGGCCCGTACTGGCGATTGTCCCGGCGATCGGGCTGATTCTGGGCGTCGTGGCGGTCGTGCAGATCATCCGCTCGGCAGGCACGCAAGCGGGGATCTGGCCCGCGTCGATCGGCATCCTGCTGTCGGTGCTTGCGTGCGGCTACGCGGGGTACGGCGTGTGGCATGAGGCGTCGCTCGAACGAGCGCATCGGCAATCGATCAGCCTGCTCGTGGGAGATTTCGCCGCCCGGCTCGGCACGAAGGATTACGACGGCGCGTATTCCCTGCTCGATCCGCGTGCACAGTTGCGGATCGCGCCCGAACGATTCGCCACCATCGTGAGCAATCTGCAGAACACGCCGACCTACGGACGGATCGTCTCGGGCACGTGCGGACAGCGGCTGGACCTTACGGTCGATTCATTGACGAGTAACACCGTGGCCGAGGGATTGATGCTGCTCAAGCTCGATGCGTCGGCATTCGGCGCGACGGACGACCGCGGCGCACGCGAGCGGGCAATCTTCTGGCTCGTGGATGGGAGCTGGAGAATCCACGACGTGCCGAGCTGGTTCGGGCAGGAGAGGCAGCCGCGGTAGATTTTTCTCCCGTGGCGAAAAAATGGGGACCGCAATCGGACCGCAATCGGTCGGCCAACGTTCGGCCAACGGTCGATGAGTGCCGGAGATTCGTAAGCAGTGCGATGATCACGCCGCGCGGCGGACGGTCGGGGTCGAGTCAATTACGGGCTGGTCGTGGAGCTGGTCGTGGGGCTGATCATGAGACTCGTCCAGCTCTTGCCGAGGCAACCTCCCGCAGTGGATGCACAGCGCAAACAAGACGTGGCGCAGCTTGTCATCCGACTGCTGAGCAAGGAATTCCGGACTGAAATCTACAGGGAAAGGGGCGGAAAAATTCAGCAGTTTTTCAATCAATTCCGATCGCTTCATGCTCAGCAATTGAGTCGTCAGTTCTGCGGACTGATCGATTCGAAGCGGCGTCGGTTCATCGTGCAATGGGCTGCTTTTATTTTCGCTCGACATGACATGACCTTAGTGAAAGAAGGTCGGCCGCCTCATCACGCGAACAGATCGATCATTCGGCCGACTCTCCTTATATCGACCACCTTCGGCATCGGCTTTGGCTGCACTGGAACGTGCGGCTCTGGAACCAGCGGCATAAGAAAGGGTTTTTTTGCCCGACAAACGGGTCGTTCTGTTACGAACGCGTCGATTATCGGCCGCTCGATAATACGCGGTTCAATTAGCGGCGTCGGGTGTCGCACCACACGCGGCTCATACCGAACCGTCGGCTCGATCACACGCCTGTTTTCGTATTCCACTCGCATGGAACACCGATGTCGCAACTCCGACCTCACCCGCCTTCCGCGTGCGCCAAGCCTGTTTCGCACGAACGTTTGTGACGGGTGTTGCTTAAAGACCACAGGCGGCGGCAACACATGTTGACTCATCACCCAATGCAAGTCCTCAGCGATTTTCCCGAACGCACGCGAGCAAGGTCGCCCTTTTCCCGATAAAACAACACCATGCCCGAGAACCAACCCCTGCCCACTCTTGACGAGCTCCGCCAGCAGATCGACGGCGTCGATCGGCGGATCGTCGAACTCCTGAACGAGCGCGCGAACATCGTCGTCAGCATCGGCCAGGTGAAGCAGCAATCCAACGAGCCAATCTACGCGCCCGACCGCGAAAAATTCGTGCTGGAAAAAATCCGCTCGCTCAACGCCGGGCCATTGCCCGATCGCGCGCTGGTTGCGATCTATCGTGAGTTGATGTCGGGCTCATTCGCATTGGAGCGGCCGCTGCGAATCGGATTTCTCGGCCCCGAAGGATCGTTCTCGCATCAGGCGTCGCGAAAAAAATTCGGCGCGAGTATTGACTACGTCTCGCTCGCCGACATCAGCAACGTGTTCGACGAAGTCGTTCGCGGCCACGTCGATTACGGCCTGGTACCGGTTGAAAATTCCATTCACGGCGGCGTGATCGACACCCTCGACGCCTTTCTGAATTCACCAGCACGCATCTGCGCCGAAGTCCGCGTCGCCATTCATCACAACTTACTGTCTCTATCTCCCTGGGAGAAAGTCACGCGCATCTGCAGCAAGCCAGAAGTGTTCAGCCAGTGCAGAGACTGGCTCAGCGGCATTGCGAAAGGTCGTTCAATCGAACCCGTCAGCAGCACGAGTCGCGCCGCGGAAATGGCGGCGAATGAGCCGGGCGTTGCCGCGATCGCGTCGTCACTGGCTGGCGATCTTTACGGCCTGACGCCGTTGTTCGAGAACATCGAGGACAACCCCGACAACGTCACACGGTTCTGGGTCATCGGACGCGAAACCGCCAAGCGTACCGGCGACGACAAAACCGCCGTCCTCTTCACCACCGCTCATAAGCCCGGAGCGCTGGCCGAGGTGCTGGATGTATTTCGCGACGCGGGCATCAACTTGACCGACATCGAAAAACGGCCCAGCAAACAGGTGAACTGGGAGTATTATTTCTTCATCGACACACAGGGCCACTTCGACGACGCGGCCATGAAGCTCGCGATTAACAACGCCAGGCAACACTGCCTGCAGCTCACCGTGCTGGGCAGCTATCCGAGGGCGACTGAGGTTTTGTAAAACACCTGATGTACCGCTAGAAGCGCGTCTTAAATCGCTTCTGGTGTTTCGCCTGATGGGCCCGGCATCTCCAGCTTGCATAATATTTCTCGCTATGTTCCGAGGAACGAGTTCAATCCATTTCCCTCGTTATCTAAGGTAATTCGGCTGAAAAGGCCGACAAGCACGCATTCACCCGGAGACAGTTATGAAATATTCATACGGAATCACAGGAATGATGGGCGACACCTCTGTAGATAAGGTCGGCATGGCGGTCCGGCGGATTGCCGGAATCTCCAACCTGAACGTCACACTCGATCCACCGAGATTGCAATTCGACGCAGATCACGCACTCGAGCCGAACGTGCTGCTTGACGCTGTGAAATCAGCAGGACATTACACAGTGACGGAAGATCATTCCTATAGTGCCAAGCCTGTAATGTCGCCCGAAGTTACGACTGAAAAACCATACGAAGCTTCACTCGCTGAAAGCAAAGAGAAGTCAACCGAACCCGACACCAACCTTGGCGAAGCCGCACCACAAACACTTTATCCAATGGCACTGATTGCGGTTGGTCTGGTGGTTGGCCTGACATTGACCGGCTGGGTGATGATTTCAGGGCGATGAGAATCGACTGCCGTTGCAATACAACCCGGTGACGTTAGATCGCGATCTCGCCGATAGAATCAATGTGACTTACGACCAGACCATCCGCCAGAATAGTGCCGAAAGAGCCCATAATCCTTGGAAGAGTTTTTGGCCCACGCTGATTCTGTTGCTCGTATCGGGCGGCTCATTGATGTTGGTGGCGCATTACTTTGGGAATCGCGAGGTGCGGTTCAACGAGCTGCAGAACACCAAGCCGCGTGTCACACACGTTCGGCCCGAGAACGGCGAGACGGGCGTGCTGCCCGACGCGGCCGTGGCGATCGACGTCCGCCTGCCTCGCAAATCATCCGCCGAGGCGTCACTCACCGGCATCGACCCGAAAACGCTTTTCGCTGTCAACCTCATCGACGCCTTAGGCAATGTCGTCGACGCGTCCATCATCACCTCGGCCGCGGGTGATGCACTCACGATCTCGCCGCGTGAGATGCTCAAAGTCGCGACGACCTATCGTCTTACGATTTTGCCCGGCCTGACCGACACGCAGGGCACACCCTTCGAGCCGTTCGAGAGCACGTTCACCACTGCGGCACAAGTGAAGCAATTAGACATGCCCGTCGCATTTTCCAGAACGCCGCTGACCAGCGTGCTTGCGGAGAATCGCGTCTTCACCTGCCTTGCGATCGGCCCGGATCAGCGCCTCTACGCAGGGACATTTTCGGGCGAGATCATTCGCTACGACATCAATACCGACGGCACGCTAGCGAATGAAAAGATCATCAGAACGATCCAGGCGCAGGCACGCGGGCCGCGGTTGATCACCGGCATCACGTTCGACTTTAATACTTCACCTGGAACGCTTGCTCTACTCGTCAGTCACGGCCAGATGGTGCCGCCCAACGAGAAGGGTCAGATCGAAGGCGCCGAAGATTTCACGGGCTCGATCACCCTGCTCACGGGAAGTGATTTACAAAATGCGCGCGAGCTGATCATCGGCCTGCCGCGCGGTTTCAAGGACCACCTGAATTTTCAAATGTGCGTCGGCACCGATGGCGAAATCTACTTTAACCAGGGTTCGCACACCTCAATCGGCTCGCCCGACAACAAGTGGGGCCAGCGTCCCGAGAGGCTGCTGACCGCGGCGATTTTGCGGCTCGATCTGCGAAAGCTCGACAGCAGCCCCGATGCAAAGCCACTCGACGTGCGAACGGGTGACGGCGCGTCTTACGACCCCTACGCCAAAGATGCGCCGCTGACCATCTACGCGACGGGCGTGCGATCGGGCTTCGACATTCTGCTGCACAGCAACGGCACGATGTACAGCAGCGTCAACGGCGCGGCCGCGGGTGGAAATCTTCCCGAGCGACCGGCCAGCGACAAGAGGGCCGGGCCGTATCAAAAGATGCTCAACAAGATCGACGAACTGGATCTGACCACCGACGACACACTCATCGCAATCAAGCAAGGCCGCTACTACGGCCACCCCAACCCTCGACGCGACGAGTACGTTCTCAACGGCGGAAACCCGACACGCGAAATCGACGCCGACGAAGTTTCAAAATATCCGATCGGCACGATGCCCGAAGCGAACTTCGAACTCCCCGTCATGACCTACGGCAAGAACCGAAGCGCCAACGGAATGGTCGAATTCAAAAGCGACGTGTTCGGCAGTTCACTACGCGGCGCGATCCTGGTCACACGATTTAGCGCGGGCGGAGACATCATCGCACTCTTCCCGAGTGTCGACGCGGGTGTCGACGCGGGTGTCGAAACGACTGTCGACGGGCGAATCGAAAAAGTCGTCACGGGCATCGAAGGATTTCGCGGCCTGACCCAGCCACTGGATATCGTGCTGGATGAACGAAACGGCAATCTTTATGTCACGGAGTATGGCACGCGGGGCATTTCGCTGCTCAGGCCGCTGGTCGGAAAGTCCAGCCTCGTGTTCGTGCAAACGCCGTAGGTCGGTTCAATATTTATTCCGCCCGCAGCGACGCGATAAATCGCCGCGCCTCGGCAAGGCGTTGTTGCGCGAGATGCCGGGAGTGTTTGAAGTGAAAGCCTTCGTGCAGACGCGCTTCCCAGTAGCCGTATCGCTCGCGCTGGTCGAACGCCTGGAGCACCTCGCGAATTCCCAAACCCGTCGTCGCGAGCCGGACGGCCTGGAGAAGAACGCCGCTCGTACCGAAGTCTTCGAGGTTGATCGCATCGGCCAGCAGACGCGCTTCGTCGGGCACGGGCGACTTCTGCGGAATTTCCAGGAGGATTCGCACGGACCTGTCCAGCAGAGTTTCGTCGAACGATTCACCCATGTCTTCGACCAGTAGCCGGGCCGACTGTTCGCACCTCTCGCGAAGCGGGATGATGCCGAGCTTGCCGACGGATTTTGATTGCGGCATCGTCAGGGGAAGCTGCACCGCCAGGCAAATAGTGTGGAGCGCGGCATCATCAAGAAGTCCGGCGTGCAATGGGTCAGCAAGAGTTGGGTTTGCCAGCAAGATCAATCTGCACTGCGCAAGAAGTCGGTCGGCATCACCCACGAGGCGCGGGCCCGCCGGGTCGGGCAGAACGATGTTTGCCAGTCGGGCCTCGAAGCGTCGTTGAAGTTG
>JBBQKP010000090.1:0-12887 GCA_038326995.1 Tepidisphaerales bacterium | reverse complement strand
ATCTTTCGCGATGTGAGCATCAATTTTCGCCCGACGCTTCACGTTCGCGATGTGCAAGTCCGCGCGGGCGCGGACGGGCGACTCGATGCGACGATCTCGATCAACGGAATTAAAGAGCAAGACAAAAACAAGAAAGTGCTGTTGAAACTCGTCGGCCCCGACGGCGAGGATGTGAAACTAAAAAGTGCGTCTGTGACAATCGGCAAACGGGTGACGCTCTTGGATGTGATTCAAGATTTCAAAAACTGGACGGCCGAGACGCCGCGGCTTTACACGCTGTTGATCTGTCTTGTCGATGATGTGGGCGACGTTCAAAGAAACGAGATCGTCAGTGTTCGCTTCGGCTTTCGCACTGTGTCCTGGAATGACGGCGTCTTCAAAGTCAACGGCAAGCCCGTGATGTTTCGCGGCGTGAATCGGCACGAGTCGCACCCCAGGACCGGCCGAGCGATTTCGGTAGAGGATATTCACGGCGACCTGCTTCTAATGAAGGAGCACCACATCAACGCGATTCGCACCAGCCACTACCCGAACCGCCCAGAATTTTATGATCTGTGCGACGAGATGGGTTTTTACGTCATCGACGAATGCGATCTCGAAACCCACGGCTTTGGGTACGACGACAAGACCACGAATAATCCCATTCACAACCCGCATTATTTCGATCAGATCGTGGACCGCATGACGCGAATGGTGCGTCGCGACATCAATCACCCGTGCATCATAATGTGGTCGCTCGGAAATGAGAGCGGCCTGGGTGAGGCGCACCGCCTGATGCGTAAGGCGACGCTTGAAATAGATTCGACCAGGCCCATCCATTACGAAGGCGATTACTCACTCGATGTCGCGGATATCTACAGCACGATGTACGCCAATATCGTTGATATGAAGAAGATTCAGGAAGCGAAGGAGAAGCGTCAGCACAACGGTCACGACGTGCCCCTTGAGAAGCTGGCGAATGTTCCATACATGCAATGCGAATACGCGCACGCCATGGGCAACGGGCCAGGCGGATTGAAGGACTACTGGGAAGCGTTCGAGTCGATGTCACGCTGCTGCGGCGGGTTCGTTTGGGAGTGGTGCGATCACGGCATTGAAAAGACATTGCCGAGCGGCGACATCGCCTATCTCTACGGCGGCGACTTCGGGGATGTGCCCAACGATTCCAACTTTGTTTGCGACGGACTTGTTTTGCCCGACCGCACGCCCAGCTCGGGCCTTCGCGAACTCGCAGCCGTCATTGTTCCGCTCAAGCTTCAATGGCACGACCAAAAAACCGGACAGCTGAAGGTCTCAAACCGATACGACTTCATCAGTCTTGCCAATCATTCGCTGGCCGTCTGGACGGGCGAAACGGACCCGCAAAGCAGCTGCGAACATTCGGACGCGTCATTACAACAAGCCGCATCAGACTCTACTGACATCAGCCATCTCATCTCCGATATCGGCCCGAGGTCTTCGAAAATGATTGCTTTGCCCGCGGACATTTTTGCCAAACTCAAAGGCAGAGAGTTCGTCAACTTCGTGCTTCACACACCCGCTTCGGTGAGCACCGGACACGCGCTAGGAAAGTCACCTCGGCCGGAGATTATTCAGCTGTCCTTCGACGCTCGCGCGCGGGCCGAGATTGCAGATGCGCCTGATGCGAATGCGATCACAAGCATCACCCATCGCGTCGGAAACTTGATCGTCGAAGGAAATGCGGGTCTGGGACGCGTGCGATTCGATACCGTTCGCGGAGTGATCGATCAGTGGTCGAGTGATGCGACGAATGCGTTTGTTCGAGGGCCGCGTGTAACGCTCTGGCGCGCACCCACGGACAACGACCGCGGCGGCTGGCCCGAGCCGATGGAGAAAGTCTGGCGCCGCGCCGGCCTTGATGCGCTGCAGCACCGAACGGTTTCGGTTGAGCACAAACAACTCTCCAAAGCCGCGGCCCAGGTCGTCATCCAATGCGTCATCGCGCCGCCCATTCACAACAGCCAGAATCTTCGCGTCACCTATCGCTACATCATGCACGCCAACGGCACGATCGATCTGACGACCACCGGCACGTTCGAAGGAGCGTGGCCCGAGCAGCTTCCCCGCATCGGGCTCGAGCTTCACTTGCCGGGCGATCTCGCTGCGTGTGACTACTTCGGCAAAGGGCCAAGCGAGAACTATCCCGATGTGCAAGTCGCGTCGCGAATGGGTCAGTTCAGTTCGTCGATCGACGGCCTGACGCCTCGATATATTTTCCCACAAGAGGCCGGCCTGCGTCAGAATTGCCGATGGTTGCGACTTCGGAATAGCGGACAAAACCAGAATCTCGGCCTGCATATTTCGACCGAAGACTCCGACGGCTTCGCCTTCTCCGCGCGCAGGTTCACCACACGAGATATCGATCTTGCAAAGCACGACCACGAGCTTGTCACACGAGATTTCATCACGCTGCACATCGACCACAAACACGGCGGGATCGGCTCCGCATCGTGCGGCCCGGGCGTCCTGCCGCAATATCAGCTCAAGCCAGAGCCGTTCGAATTCTCGATCCGGTTCAGGCCTTCATTTTAAGCGAATCGTCGAATGACCAACCGGCTTCTTCTTTTCACGACCGACCTCGAGCGCGGCGGGACGCCGACCGTCGTGCGTGAACTCGCCACGCGATTAAAAGGCGTTACTGAACCCATCTCCGTCAAAGTAGAAGTCGCGTGCCTCGGCCGGTTCGGGCCGGTCGCACAGGAGCTGACAGACCGCAACATCAAGGTCCACGCGATGGGCGCGCGAAACACGCTCTCGCTTCTGCACGTCATCGCATCGTTTCGAAAAATCATCGACGGCGGGAACTACGACCGCGTGCTGAGCTTTCTGATGCACGCCAACGTCGTCGCGGCGATTACGTCTTTCAACCAGAACGAGAACGGTCGTCACAATACGAAATGGTTCCAGTCGATCCAGACGACGCAGCCCTATCCGTGGTGGCACTGGAAGCTGCAGAGACTCGCGGCCGACCGGGCAAGACGCACCATCGTGCCGTCGGTTTCCGTCGCGCGAATCGCGATGGAGAAGAGCGAAATTGCGAGCGAGAAAATTGTCGTGATTCCCAACGCGGTCGATGCTTTTGTCCACTCGCCAAGGCCATTGAACGTGGATCCGACTCGCGTCAGGAACATCGGCTTCGTCGGCAGGCTTGATCCGATTAAGCGCGTTCAGGATTTGATCGACGCGACGGCCGGCGTTGATTCGTCGGCGGTTTTGCATGTCTTTGGTGACGGGCCCGAACGTGCCTCGCTCGAAGCGCGCGCGGACGTCGTCCTGCGCGGCCGATGCGTGTTCCATGGCATGGTGAGCGACGTCCGCGCCGCCTACGACATGATCGACGTGCTCGTTTTGCCCAGCGACGCCGAGGGGCTTCCGATGGTGCTGATCGAAGCGATGTCGGCGGGCGTTGCGGTAGTGGGCGCGGCGTCGCCCGGAATCATCGACGTCATCGAGCATGAAGAAACCGGGCTTCTCTTCCCGCCGCACGATGTTGGGGCGATGACGCTCGCGATCCGCCGTTCGCTCGTGCGTGATGAGGCGCGGATCGCCCGTGCGAAGCGCGTCGCGGCTGATCGGTTCGGATGGGAGTCCGTGCTGAAGCAGTATCGGCATGTGCTGGAGCTGGATTGAAATTAGGCTAGAGCGTGAACGCCGCCATACGTTTTACTTTCGCGTTCCCTCTCGCAAGAAACCGCTTCGCCAGGTGATTTGTCCGGGCGGAAGCGAAACGACGCTGAAGTCGCCGAGGATCGCATCATGATCGCCCGCATAGTTGGCGTTGATGTCGAAGAGAATCACCTCGCCCGCGGAGAGTTCGGAAAGCTTCTTGCCAGGCGCGAGCAGGATGTAAGAAGCGTGGCCCGGCCGTGCGAGGCGAAACATGCGGTCGGCGAGTTTCGGACCGTCGGCAGGGTCCTCGTTGCCGTGGAGCGAGACCACCAGCGCGATGTCGGCATGTCCCGACGACACCAGCTCGAACAGATCACGAGGCAAAACACCTTTATGCTTCTTCGCATAGTCCTCGATCGCGTGTGACAAGCCACTGACCTGCACGAGCGAATCCTTCGCGGCGCGGCGATCGACGATCATGCTGACCACGATCACGAACCACGTCACGCCAAACACCGCCGCGATCAGCATGACGAACACCGACCGATGTGCCCTGCCTTTGGTTCTGATCAACTCCAATCCGCCCACCACCATCGCGAACGGCCCGACGATCGGCAAAAGGGCCGAACCCACCGCCATCAGCCAGTACCAAAGCGGACGTGACTCTCCCCGGTCGATCATCTCCATCTCGGGAACTTTTCGACGGCGGCTGGGCATGTCACAGGAGTGTAGCAGTGATCAACCCCGAGACGGATCGCAGTAAGTTCCAGCGTTCGAAGATTCGCCAGAAGCGTCTCAGAGCGGCGCCCTGCAGGGTCGCGCTTCTGACTATTTGAAGTCGCTCATCGGCGGACACGAGCAGACGAGGTTGCGGTCGCCGTAGACGTTATCGACCCGGCCGACGGTCGGCCAGAATTTTCTGGCTCGCACCCACGCGAGCGGATAGGCCGCCACGTCGCGCGAATACTTGTGGCTCCACGCGTCGCTCGCGACAGACGTGGCGGTATGAGGGGCGTGCTTCAGCGGATTGTCGACGCGATCGAGCGTGCCCTGTTCGATCTGCGTAATCTCGCTTCGGATGGAAATCATCGCGTCGCAGAATCGATCAAGCTCGGCCTGGTCTTCGCTTTCGGTCGGCTCGATCATGAGCGTTCCCGGGACAGGCCAGGACATTGTCGGCGCGTGGAACCCATAGTCGATCAGTCGTTTGGCGATGTCTTCCACCTTCACGCCGCTGGTCTTTTCGAACCCGCGACAGTCGATGACGAACTCGTGCGCGACGCGTCCGTTCTGCCCGGCGAAGAGGATCGGGAAGTGGTCTTCCAGGCGATGTGCCATGTAATTGGCGTTGAGGATGGCAACCTGCGTGGCGCGTTTTAGCCCCACGCCGCCCATGAGCGCGATGTACACCCACGGGATCGTCAGGATCGAGGGCGAGCCGTAGGGTGCTGCTGAGACTGCGAGTTGATCTGTGTTCGCCTCGGCCGATTTCGTTTGTTTGGGGATGAACTTCGCGAGCTGAGGCGCCATGCAGATGGGGCCCATTCCCGGGCCGCCGCCGCCGTGTGGAATGCAGAATGTTTTGTGAAGGTTGAGGTGGCAAACGTCGGCTCCGAAATCGCCGGGCCGGCACAGGCCGACCTGCGCGTTCATGTTCGCGCCGTCCATATACACCTGTCCGCCGAACTTGTGAATGACGTCGCACGCCTCTTTGATCGTGGCCTCGAACACGCCGTGGGTGCTGGGGTAGGTGATCATCACCGCGGCGAGATTGTCCTTGTGCAGCTCGGCCTTGGCGCTCAGGTCGGCCAGGTCGATGTCGCCATTGTCCAAACAACCGACGGGAACCACGCTGAAGCCCGCGATGATCGCGCTGGCGGGGTTCGTGCCGTGCGCACTTTCTGGGATGAGGCAGATCGTGCGATTGGGTTCATTTCGCGACTCGTGATACGCACGAATCATGAGCAGCCCCGCGTATTCGCCCTGGCTGCCCGCGTTGGGCTGAAGCCAGCAGCCCGCGAAGCCGGTGATCTCGCACAGCCATTTTTCCAGATCGCTGAACAGCTTCTGATACCCGCCCGACTGGTTTGCCGGGGCGAAGGGATGCATGTTGCCGAACTCCGCCCACGTGACGGGCAGCATTTCGCTGGTCGCGTTGAGCTTCATCGTGCAGCTTCCCAATGCGATCATGCTGTGCACGAGCGACAGATCCTTGCTCTGAAGCTGATTGATGTACCGCGTGAGCTGATGCTCGGAGTGGTGCTGTGAGAAGATCGGATGGTCGAGGATGGGCGAGGTGCGACTTGCGTCAGACGGCGAAGCGAGTGCGGTGACGAGCGACGATTTTTGACGGGCGATGAGGTCTTTAATTCCCATGCCGCCGCCAGAGACTTCAGTGGTCGAAATATTGAATATCTTTGCCAGCAATTCGATCTCGGCGTCGTTGGTCAGTTCATCAAACGACAGGCCAACCGTGCCGTCGTAATAATCTCGCAGATTGATCTTTGCCTTGGCGGCGCGTGCGTGGATTTGCTCGGCCGTGACGCCCGAGAGTTTGATCCGCAGCGTGTCGAAGAACGTCTCGTGAACCAGCGAATGGCCAAGGGCCGTCGCGATGCCCGCGAAGAGTCTGGAGAACGCATTAGCGCGGGCGGCGATCCGCCGAATTCCTGACGGGCCGTGGTACACGCCGTACATGCTTGCCATGATCGCAAGGAGCACCTGCGCGGTGCAGATGTTGCTGGTGGCTTTGTCGCGCCTGATGTGCTGTTCGCGGGTCTGGAGAGTGAGCCTGAGCGCGGGGTTGTTGTGCGAATCCTTGGAGACGCCGATGATTCGGCCCGGCATTTTGCGGGCGTAGCTTTCGCGTGTCGCGAGGTAGGCCGCGTGAGGACCGCCAAAGCCCATGGGCACGCCGAAACGCTGCGTGCTTCCGACGGCGATGTCAGCGCCGAATTCGCCGGGCGGCTTGAGCATCGCCAGCGACAACACGTCCGCCGCCACCACCAGCATCGCGTGATTCGCGTGCACCTTTTCCGCCAGCGAGGCGTAATCCTCAACCAGGCCGTCGGTCGTCGGATATTGAACCAACACGCCGAAGACATTCTCGAAAGAGCTGAGTGTTTTATGCGGGCCGACGACGCAGGTGATGCCCATGCTCCACGCGCGGGTCTTCACGACCGCGATCGTCTGCGGGTGACAACGCTCATCGACGAAGAAGGTCGTTTTCGCGTCGTTGTCGGTGATCGACCGCGCCATCGCCATCGCCTCGGCACAGGCGGTGCCTTCATCCAGCAAACTCGAATTCGCCAGCGGCAAGCCCGTCAGACTCGCGATCATCGTCTGAAAGTTCAGCAGCGCTTCCATGCGGCCCTGACTGATTTCCGCCTGATACGGCGTGTACTGCGTGTACCAACCCGGATTTTCCAGAATGTTCCGCTGAATCACCGGCGGGGTGATCGTTCCATGATAACCCCGGCCGATCAGCGAGCGGAAAACCTTGTTCTTCGACGCGATTTTCTTCAGCTCCAGAAGCAGCTCGTGCTCCGCGCGGGGCTTGCCGGTCTTCAGCGGCTTTTTGAGCGCGATCGCCTTAGGCACAGTCTGCTTGACGAGGTCGTCGAGCGAGTCGGCACTAATCGCCTTGAGCATGTCCTGTATCTGCGAATCCGACGGCCCGATATGCCGACGTGCGAACGTATCGGACGGGCTCAAAAGCACGTCGAGCGGCGGCAAGTCGTTATTCTGAAGAGTGTTATCGACAGAAACGGGTGTCGTTGTGGAGGAGGCAACGGGTTCGGCGATGAGTTGCGACATGTTTATAGTATACGACAGCTTAAGCCGTTTGTCCTATTCCATCCATCAATTCGGATGAACGGATGGATGGGAGTTTGTTACGCGGTTATGGGTCGGACTTTCGCGGCTACACCACCACCGACGACGCTCTTCAGATTGCGATTCAGACCGCGATCGCCTTCATCAGTCGGGCAGGTAAAGTCGCGCCGGGCCTCGTCGGTGCGGGCAACTCATTGAGCCTGGCGATCCGCTGCGCCTTGGGCGGGTGCGTGCTGTTCCACTGGTCGAGGTCACTTTTCGAGTTCGCCGAGAGCTGTTCGAGAAACCGCCGAAGTCCGGTCGGGTCATACCCGGCCCTGCCCGCAATCGTCGCTCCCGACGCGTCGGCTCTGAACTCCTGAGGCCTGTCGTATCCGCTCTTAAGGATCGTGTCCGAACCCGCATCGACCAGTTGCGACAGCTCGCCCAGCCCTTGCTCCGACAGTGCCGCTGCCGCCGCCTGTGAACCCGCCTCGCTCAGCTTGTATGCCCTGAGCGCCTTCATGCCGTCGTTCGCCAGAACGTGCGACAATTCATGGCCCAGAACGCCCGCGAGTTCGCTCTCGTCCTTCATCTTCTTGATCGCTCCCCGGCTCACAAAGATGTGACCCGAAGGCGAAGCACACGCGACGATCTCGTCCGTCGCCAGCACGCCAAACAAGACGGGCAGGCTCGGGTCGTCGGTCGCTTCGAGCAAGGTCAGGCCGACGAGTGTCGCGTATTTTTGAAGCGACTGACTGTTATCGAGCGGGAACTTTGCCGCCACCGAAAGGGCGATCGATTCGCCGTAGGCGAGCTTGGCCTTTTCGTCCTTGTCGAGGTTCATCGCGCCCACGGCCTTGCCGCCCGCGCTGACCATCTCCGACTGCTCGCGCGTCAACATTCCGCTCGATGAACCGATCTCCGCAATCTGCTGACAGCCGGAAATCGCGATCAAGCCCGTGACCGCAGTCGCCCCGCCCGCGAGCAGGACGCCGCGACGAGAAATGGAAAGGGGCATCGCCAGTTGAGATTCAAATGTTTTCATGTGGGTTCTCTTTACAGTTGCGTGACCGAGACTTGCTGGTTTACTTGATCAATGCCTTGAAAACCGCCAGATCTTTGGCCGACACACTGTTGCGGGTTTTCGCCAGTTTCGTCAGCACTTCAGGGTCCCAATCGCGGTCCTTGGCCATCGCGATTGTCTGCGGCTCGAGCCCCTTCGCCGCCGCCGCCGCGGTGACTTCGGTCGTATCGGTTCGGCCCGCGAAGGCTTCACGAAGCCCCGTGCCGTCGCCCGGCTTTTTCTGCACGAGCGCTTTCTCGAAAATAAATCCGACTGCTCCGGGCTTGCCTGGCACTTGAACACTGAGCCAGCCCGACTCGTCGCGCCCGACGACCACCACCGCGTCGCCTTGCTTCAGGCTCGCCAGCACCAACCCGGCCGCGCTCTTGCCGTCACGAATGTCGGCCTTGGCGCGCTGAACGAACCGCGTCTCGGTTGCGGTTGCTGCTGGGGTTGCTGGTGGGGTTGCTGCCTGCGCTTTTGCTCGTCGCGCCGATGCGCCGGAAATAATCGCCGCGCCGACCAACGCGCCGAACATCTTGCGGCGGGTCGACAGATTTATTTCAACGGCCTGATTTAATTCCATATCCATATCCATCTCCGTTTTGTGAATTGTTCTGGCTCTGTTTATCACACCGAACACCGGTCAAAGATCGGTGCCACCGGCATTCTTAAGAGTGGCTCGAGTCTCCGAACTGTGCATGATCTAATCCTGAATCATCCATGATTTTAGGTGTGAATATTCACTCGTCTTTCTCTTGTCCGTTACTTGTCGGTCATGGTGTAGACACCGTCCCACGCGGAAGGGGGACTCGCGATAAAGTGTTCGACGCGCGCGAGCAGATTCTTGCTCGCGGCATCGTCACCAAACTCGCTCAGCAAGGCAATCAGCCCGTCGCGGGATGACAGGAAATCGCCGTGCTGATAATGAACGAACGCGGCCTCATAGGCCCGCGCCAGTTCGCGCGTTTTCGGCGAGTCATCGTGCGTATCGATGAGCGTGAAAACTTCGGTCGCCTGTTTTTTTCCCTTGACGCGAAGCACGTCGAGCCGCTTTGTGAAACAGGGCTTCTTCAGGAGTTTGACGAACTCACCCGAGACGAGAATTCGTGTGCCGTAACGCTTGTTTGCGGGCTCGAGTCGGGCGGCGGCGTTGACGGCGTCGCCGATGGCGGTGTACTGAAATTTCAGGCTCGATCCCATGTTGCCGACGTTCATCACGCCGCTGTTGATGCCGATGCGGGTGAAGAGTTTGGTCTTGCCCATGTCGTCGAGCGTCTGACGAATGTCGGGCCTGTCTTTGAGGAAATCAACCAGCTTCGGGTCGATGATCAGGCGGTCGCCGATCAGCGCGTCGGCCCGCTGAATCGCGAGCGCGCTTGCCGCGGCGAGGTCGGCGTGGTCGGGCTGGTCGATCGGCGCATTCCAGAACGCCATGATCTGATCGCCCACATATTTATCCACCGTCGCGCCGTGATCCAAAAGCACGCGCGTCATCGTGTCCATGTACACATTCAGCACGTGGCTCAGCACCCGCACCGGCACGACTTCTGAAAAATCCGTGAAGCCCGCGAGGTCCGTGAACATCACCGTCATGTCGCGCTGCTCGGCCTGAAGACTCAGGCGGCTCGGGTCGCGCTCCAGAAGCCTTGTGACTTGCGGCGAGACGTACGACTCCAAGGCCTTGGTCATATGCCTGCGTGCCTTGTCCTCACTCAGGAAGCTCTGCGCGAACCCGCCGACGACGCCCAAAACGCCCGCCAGAAGCGGCGCGGCCAGGGGAATCCAGACTATCGTTTGCCTCGTGAAAAACACCACGCCGATCGACGCGATTAGTAGGATGCCCGAAGCGCCAAAGAGCAGTTTGAGCGTGGTCGAGCGCGGGACGATCGCGGCGAGTGTCGTCAGCAATGCGCCGCCGATCACGAGCAGGATAGATGCCCATCGCGCTTCGTGGACGCGCTGGTTCGACAGGAGATTATCGATCGCCGTCGCGTGCGAATCGACGCCCGGATAGAGCTTGTCCAGGGGCGAGGTGTAGAGGTCATAGGTGTTGGCGGCGGTCGCGCCGATGATGACGATTTTGTCCTTGAAAATGCTCGGATCCAGGCCGACGAGTTCGGCGTTCTCGGGCTTGAGCGATGCGGCCAGCACCTTGGCGGCAGAGACGTAGCGAAGCGTGTTGGTCTTGTCGGGTCTGACCACGGGCCCGGCGAAATGCAGCAGGAATTCAGGCTCTGATGCCACAGGTTGTTGAATCGCCATCAGCGTCGCCTCGGCAAGACTGGGCTTCTCTTCGACGAATCTTCCGTACGACCGCACGACCTTGTCCGAGCGCGACGCGACGCCCAATCGCGGATTCGAAATCGGCGGCGCGAGCGGGTCGATCTTGCCGTTCTGAAGCGTGACGGCGAACACCGTCGGCACGTTCAATCCATCAATCGTCGCGGCGAACATCGCGTCGTCGTCCAGCTCGTCGTTATACCCGCTGGGCTGATCGAATTGCAGGTCGAATACAACGGCCCGCGCGCCGTTGGCCTGCAGATATTTCGCCGCCTCGCCCCAGAATTGCCTGGGCCAGGGCCATCGATAAGCCGGAATCGCTCCGCCCATTCCGCTCTCGACGACGTTCAAATCGTCATCGTCCGCGGCGATCACCACGACGGGGCCGTTTAGTCGCGACTCATTGGTTCGCAGATTGTAGAACGCGTCGTAGAGCAGCCAATCGAGCCGCGTGAGCAGCTCGCGCGGGCCGGGCGTGACCGACGCGACGATCGCCACGATCGCGGCCAATACGCCGAGCCAGAGGTGCCGGAAATGTTGAATCGATTGTCGCAAAAAACTCCGTTGATCGTTTGCCGAAACACTACTGAGGAAACACTACGCATTTTCGACACCGACCGCCATTTCGCACAGATTTACCCTCATTCACCGCCATTTCGCACCCGTTTACCACCCATTTTCACGACTCCATTTCCTCCATCTTTGGGCCCATCTCCAGGTCGCCACTCACCTTACGCCGCCATCACTCACATCGGCCGACGCGAAATGCGCATATTTGAGTTCGACTTTGTGTTCCTGACCGATGTCGCCGTCATCTGTCCCATTCGAGCAACAGCGCATCGCCACGGGAGCGCGAACCCGAAGCGCGAGCGCTGAAGATTGCACTCATTTTTTTCACGTAGTGATGCGGCATTAAGTTCTTGGTTTTTAATGGTTTTGGTGGCACCGGTCTCCGACCGGTGGAGAACACGGGCCGGAGCTTGTGGTCTAAAAACATTTGAAAACAGGGTCGTCCTGACACTTCGCAGAGATTTAAAAGATATGTGCAATCTTGAAGCGCGAGCAACGAGTGACGCACTCTCTCTCAAATTCTCTCGACGACTTCAATTGATAAGTCCGTCGCTTACGCTTCCGGCTCGTTGCTTTTCGTCTTCGCACACCAATCCAAAAGCGCCGACGAGCCCGAAGCGTAAGCGACGGGTGCGCCCAGAAGCGCAGACACGCAGACGTGTAAGGTCCGCAGTATTTTACGGAGCATTCGTATGCCGATCAGCGCGAACGCCCAAAGGTCCGCGTCGTACTGCGAACCCTATGTGCTCTTACGCGCCAGCGCTGAACAACCTTGCGAGCACACGCGTGCTCGCGCCCGCGGCGAAACGCGAAAACAGATCGCTCTCTCGCATTCGTTTCGCCGCGGACGCCCAAGAGAACGTTAGCGCGAATGTTGACCCAACATGCACCCGCCAGCGCTGAACAATTTTGTGAGCTTACGCGGGCTCGCGCCCGCCGCGAAACAGGAAAACAGATCGCTCTCACGCACTCGTTTCGCCGCGGACTTGTCCGCGGACGCCCGCGAGAATTATGGCGCGAGACGCGCGAATCGGGATATATCTAGTCGATGCTTTTCAAAAAGAGCTGCGTCGCCGTACTTCTCTCCCTCGTTTTACTTCCTACAAAAAGCACAATGGGTACCCGGTTACGCACTGGCAGCCAGAACCCGATCAATATCATCTTTGTGCTGTACGATCGCGCGTTGCCGGATGCCACGTTCTGGTATTCCAGAGCGTGCCCGGGACGTCGAGCGAACCGCACGCCCAACGGCACGCTTTGCGAGTACACAAAACGTGGTACCCGGCGATGGTCGTTTGAACCCCCAGTTGAACCCCCAATTAACTCCTGAAGCGGTTGATTGAAGAAGCATTTATTTTCCGGGCGTAGCCGCCAGCTTGCTGGCGCTTTAACGGACTCGAATTGCGTACATTCGAGTTCAGCTTTTTGATTCGCCGGGTGTTTCAGACCCATGTGATCCTTACCTATCCCATTCGCCCATGAGCGCATCGGTCAACGCGCGCAAACCCGAAGCGCATCCAATTTT
>JBBQKP010000089.1:0-12906 GCA_038326995.1 Tepidisphaerales bacterium | reverse complement strand
GCCGAGATAAATGGCTTCTTCGATGATGTCGCTCTTGTCCTTGCGGATGAGGCGAAGCGTCACGCGGAACGGCATGCCGAAGGTCAGGCGAAGGGCGCGACATTCGTCAGTCGTGTAGCGGGCTTCGGCGAGTGAGTAGCTGACATACTCGAGCTTCAGGTTGCCGTCGTAGCTTTCGATGGGAAATACTTCGCGAAGAAGATTTTCCAGCCCTTCATTTTTACGCTTGGTTGGGTCGGTCTCCTGCTGGAGGAAACGGGCGTACGCGGCCTGCTGAACCTTAACCAGGTTCGGCACGGCAATGGCATCGCCCCGTTTTGCAAAGTTACGGACGTCGTTTACTTGAACACGCATGTATTTTTTTCCACTTGCTGCAAAAGGACCGGTCAATTGGGTTTCGTCGGCACGAAACTCGCTAATTGGCCTGGAACTGGCCTGCTGTTTTTGTCTCGAGCTCGCTGTATTGAGCCCTTCACCTGTGACGATTCGACTCGTCCGCACGCAGATGATTTGTATGACTTATCCGGCAGCCATACGCATTTGACCACTCGACAACACCACCCGACCTCGTTCCCTTGGCTCACGCTAAGGGAACGAAGTGACACCAGCCCGTAATCCTGCCTACTGACAGAACTCGGGCTAAAAGTCTAAGATGGTTTGAGGCTTTGTGCGATCAACGCTTGGCATAGATTATGCATCACTTGACAGCAGTCAAGTTTCACAACCACAAAATTTCAATCAGGTCCACCTGACGTTCGAAATTCGCGTCGCCTGAGGTGGTCGAGCCGCCAAATACTTATGACGACCCGTCTCGAACCACGACCTGCCGTTTGGCCATTTGTTTGCGGAAATCAGCCGCCTCGGCCGTGTCGTAGAGCTTGGGCAGCGGGTCGCCCTCTTTACCGGCGATGGCCATCCCGGTCACGGCGAAGTCGATTTCGCTGTTGATCTCCGCCCCGATCAAGAAGACAATCGCATAAATATAAAAAACCATCAGCAGCAGCACGACGCCTGCGATCGCCCCATACGTTTTCAGATAGGATGCTTCACCCCACTTGCTGATGTATAAGTTGAATGCCCATCCGATCGCGAGAATCGCCAGCACGCAAAACACAGCGCCCGGCGTGATCAACGTCCACCGGCGTCTGACGCTCGGCCCGAACTGGTAGACCATGCTGACGACCGCCATTAACAGCGTCACGCCGATCGTGTATCGAGCAAGATCCACCGCCCATTGCAGGTGCACGAACCACTGATACTTGCTCATAAACGCCACCACGATGTTGCCGATCGGAATCAACACGATCACACAGACGATCAGCACAAACGCACTGATCGTGATCGCCATCGCAACAAGCCAGTTGAGCCAGAACGGCCTGCCCCTTGTCACATCATAACAGCGGTCCAGTGCCCCCATTGTCGCACGCATCCCGCCCCCCGCCGCCCAGAGCGTGATCAGCAAACTCACCGAAAGCACGGCCCCTTGCTTCTGATTAATCATCGCATCGACATTCGTCATGATGGTATCACTACTGCTCTTGGGTAGCGTCTGAATCGATTCGCGAAGGTTGTTCAAAGTCGAATCGCGAACGGTTTGTGGCAGCATGGGCGTGAGGGAGATCAGGAAGATGAGGAACGGAAAAATCGCGAACACCCACGAGTACGCCATCGCCGCCGCCATTGCAAAAATGTCGTCCTCGGCGATCTCAGAAACGACTTTCCGGCAAAACCCCACAGGGCCTACCGTTTTTATTACGAATGGGACATCTCTCAACCTGGCCATAGGTGCGACATTGTGCGGCGGCGAAGACGCAAGAGCAATCGGGGCGAAATAGACGGCTCTCCATGTGCTTCCACCTCCGCAGACCTCAGATGCCCGTCCCCGGAAAGTCATTCCATCATGGGGTTTGGCCCGATGCCCCGTCCCGGAGAAACACTGTAAATAGTGATCCTGTATTGAAAACCACGCTGATGACGCATGAGGTCTTTGTTCTCCTCATGACTCTGCAGCCTTTGAATCAGACCTGCCGATTCATACTTCAAAGAGAGAAGACGTTACATGACAATCGAGTCGCTTGATGAAGATATCGAAATCTATGCGCAGAACATCGTGGATACAGTGCGCGAACCGCTGCTCATCCTTGATGCGGCCCTGCGCGTCAGATCGGCGAATCGAGCTTTCTACCACAAGTTTCACGTCTCCCCGAAAGAGACCGAAGGCCGCCTGATTTACGAGCTTGGAAATGGTCAGTGGGATACGCCCGATCTGCGAACCCTTTTGGAGGATATTGTTCCCAAAAGTTCAGTCTTTGAAAATTTCGAGCTCGAGCACACTTTTCCCATCATCGGCCGACGGGTGATGCTGCTCAACGCGCGAAAGCTCGAATCGGGTCGACACGGCGAATTGCTTGTGCTGGCCATGGAGGATGTGACTCCTCGCAAGCGTGCGGAAGAGGCGTTGCTTCAGGCGGGGGCGTTGCAAGTGGCAATCTTCAATAGCGCCAACTTTTCCAGCATCGCCACCGATGCCAACGGAGTGATTCAGATCTTCAACGTCGGTGCGGAAAAAATGTTGGGCTATACGGCCGCCGACGTGATGAACAAAATCACGCCTGCCGACATTTCTGATCCGCAGGAAGTGATCGCGCGTGCCAAAGCGCTGAGCGTCGAACTGGGAACTCAAATCACGCCGGGATTCGAGGCGTTGGTGTTCAAGGCCTCCCGAGGTATCGAGGACATCTACGAACTGACCTACATCCGCAAGGACGGCAGCCGTTTTCCCGCCGTCGTGTCGGTGACGGCCCTGCGCGATGTCGGGAACACCATCATCGGTTACCTCTTGATCGGCACCGACAACACCGCACGTAAGCAGGCCGAAGAGGCGTTAGTCAAAGCGGGCGCGTTGCAAAGCGCGATCTTCAACAGCGCCAACTTTTCCAGCATCGCCACCGATGCGAAAGGCGTCATACAAATTTTCAACGTCGGTGCGGAAAAAATGTTGGGCTATACCGCGGCCGAGGTGATGAACAAGATCACGCCCGCCGACATTTCCGATCCGCAGGAAGTGATCGCGCGTGCCAAAGCGCTGAGCGTCGAACTTCAAACTCCAATCACTCCGGGATTCGAGGCATTGGTGTTCAAGGCCTCACGAGGGATCGAGGATATCTACGAACTGACCTACATCCGCAAGGACGGCAGCCGTTTTCCCGCCGTCGTTTCGGTCACTGCCCTGCGAGATGTCGCGAACACCATCATTGGTTACCTGCTGATCGGCACCGACAACACCGCACGAAAGCAAGTGGAAGCCGAGCGGATGCTGCTCGACCAGGCCGTGCGTGATCAACAATTTTACACGCGCTCGCTGATTGAATCGAACATCGACGCGCTGATGGCCACCGACCCGCGCGGCATTATCACCGACGTGAACAAGCAGATGGAGGCGCTAACGGGATGCACGCGCGACGAACTGATCGGCGCGCCGTTCAAGGACTACTTCACCGACCCGGCGCGTGCCGAGGCGGCGATCAAGCTGGTGCTCAGCGAAGGCAAAGTCACCGACTACGAACTGACGGCCCGCGCGAGAGACGGCAAGGAAACCGTGGTCTCGTACAACGCGACGACCTTCCACGACCGCGACCGAAAACTGCGCGGCGTGTTCGCCGCCGCACGCGATGTCACCGAGCGTAAGCGCTACGAAGAATCTTTGCAGGAGGCCGACCGCCGAAAGAACGAGTTCCTGGCGATGCTGGCTCATGAACTTCGCAACCCACTCGCGCCCATGCGCAACGCGTTGCAAATCATGCGGCTCAAAGCAAGCCGCGAAATTCAGCGACCCGAGGATAAGGCCATTCAATCGGCGTCTGCCATGATGGAGCGTCAGGTCGGCCAGATGGTCAGATTGGTGGACGATCTGCTCGATGTGAGCCGCATCAGTCGCGGAAAGATCGAGTTGCGCCGAGGACGGATAGAACTCGGATCCGCGATCCATCACGCCGCCGAAGCTGTCCGCCCGCAATGCGAGAGCATGGGCCACACTTTAACGGTCACGGTGTCGTCATTACCGATCTATCTCAATGCCGACCCGACGCGACTGGCGCAGGTGTTGGGCAACCTGCTCAACAACGCATGTAAGTACACCCGCAACGGCGGCAAGATGAGTCTCACCGTCGAACGCCAGGGCAACCGAGCGGAGATCCGATTGCGTGACAACGGCATCGGCATCGCGGCCGACCAACTGCCGCGCATCTTCGAAATGTTCGTGCAGATCGATACAACGCTCGAGCGTTCTGTCAGCGGATTGGGTATCGGCCTGACGCTAGTGAAGAACCTGGTGGAGATGCACGAGGGCACGGTGGAAGTTCAAAGTGATGGTCTGGGGCATGGAAGTGAGTTTGTCGTGCGTTTGCCGATCATGGTTGAAACGCCCGAATCGCTCATACCCGTGCCGAGCGTCGGCAGTTTGAAAGTGACGATCGCCCGGCGCATTCTTGTTGTCGATGACAATCGTGACTCGGCAACCTCACTGGCGGAGTTGCTGGGACTGACCGGCCACACGACGGCCATCGCGTACGACGGCCTGGAAGCCGTCGAGACAGCGGAAACGTTCATGCCCGAAGCGGTGCTGCTCGACATTGGTTTGCCGAAATTGAACGGCTTTGATGTTTGCCGCAAGATTCGCGAACAGCCGTGGGGCAAAACCATGATGATCGTGGCGCTGACAGGATGGGGGCAGGAGGAGGATCGACTCAAATCCAAAGAGGCCGGGTTCGACGGGCATTTGGTCAAACCGGTCGACATCGACAACCTCATGAAACTGTTGGACGAGCTGCCGAAGCGGGCTTCTTGAACTGGCCTGCTTGAGGTGCTCGTGCACTGTTACGCCCCAAATTTCGTATGGTTGATATTTTTAGTGGCGCGGACGAATAGACGATTCATAACGAAAAGAACGAGATGAGCGACAGGTGAAGTGACAGGACAAGCGAGTGGTCGAGAGATGGTGACTTTACACCCGTGATGCAACGAAATAAAACGCATCGCTTTCCTAAGAGTAGCCGCCAGCTTGCTGGTGCTTTGTTGGCCCCGAATTGTACATCAAGCACCAGCAAGCTGGCGGCTACGCGGGAATCAGCTTCAGAGACGCCGAAGTAGGAAGTTGATCACTGACGAGATTTTAATGACACCGAAAGACGTCAGACAGACGTCCAATAGACGTTAGACAGACGTCCAATAGACGTCAGACAGACGTCAGAAAAATCCCGCAGATTTCGGGATGACAAAGCACTCGACAAACTGGCAAGCCAGTCGAATCGCTACAATCGACGAACGTCTGGGCTACTCGATTTTCGCGGATGCGGACGTGTCGGGGAACACGTCATCACGCCACCAGCCAATCGTCGGCGAGGGCGCGGCGGCATTGCTCCAGCCGACCCAAGCCGCACACGTTGCCGCGGCATGTCGGGCTTGGTCGGGGTCGTCAAAAAGCTGCTCGATCGTACGCTGCGAGCTGATGTCGTCCCACGCTCGCAAAAAGCTTCCCACCGTGTAAAGCCTCAGCATCTGCTGGAGCGGGAGTGCGATTTCGTAACGAAACACCAAATGCAACGGCAAGTCGCGAATCTGGCGGTGCTGTTGAAGCATGTGAAGGTCGATCTGGGCCACCGTGCGTATTCCTTTCAAAAGAGCAAGTTCCATTCGCTCGTGACCGGGATAATACAGCCAACGGATTTTCGTGCAGGAACAGAAGCGCCCGCGACAGCTTTTTCTCGCGCCAATAATTTTTTTTCGTTCAAATGGGGTAATTCGTGACGGGCGTGTGGGGCAACTGAGTCGCCTCAGGCACGCATCAACGCCCACTACCCAGTCGACGTCGACATCCTTATCATCTCGCCCATGCCCTCCCCGCTCGACTCACTCAAGTTCGACGACAAAGCACTCATCCCCGCGATCATTCAGGATTTTGAAACAAAGGATGTGCTCATGTTCGCGTTTATGAACCGTTTCAGCTTTGAAAAAACAGTCGAAACGGGTCTGTGTCATTATTGGTCACGCAGCAGAGGCAAACTCTGGCTCAAGGGCGAAACTTCGGGCCATCTACAGAAAGTGCGATCCATTCGAACAGATTGCGATCAGGACGTTTTGCTGATCGAAGTCGAACAGATCGGCGTCGCATGTCATGACGGCTATCGGTCGTGCTTCTACCGCGAACTTTCGGCCGATCAATCGGGTTGGACGACGCTGGATTTACCCCGGATTGATCTCACCCTCGTCGACCCGAAAACCGTGCACTCGGCCCTGCCATGATTGAACCCATTACGGATACACAGCCTCCCATTTCAACGCCAGTTCCGCAGCAAGCAGAACGTGCACGATTGCTCGATCTGCTCTTCACCGCCTTGACGGCCCTGACGCTTTTGGTCTCGGCCGTCCTGACCATTCTGCTCTTCACACGTCCGCTCACATCGCCGCAAGCAGTCTCGCCCGACCGAGCGGTCTTTACCGCCGTCGCGGCCGTCACCTCGACCGGGTTCGCTCAGAGCTTCGCGACGCCCGAAGATTTCACTCCGCTCACCCGATTCACCCTGCTCCTTGCCAACGTATTTGGGACCGCCGTCACATGGGTCATCGGCGGCGTGTTCCTTCTCAACCTGCTCGGCAAGACCGATCGCGTGCGGATTCTGCTCATCGCCTCGGCCGGTCTTTTTCTCACATCGATTCCGATCGCGTTCTTTCTCGGCTCGCTTTTCAATACGACATCGGCGCTCACGCACCTGGGCTGGCACATCGGCCGGCGTGTCGACCTGGTCGATCTCGACCCGACCCGTCGCGTCCTGTTGCTCCTGCTTCACGTCGCCGGCTCGATCGGCCCGGCATTGCTGATCGCACCGTTTCTTGCCGTAGGATCTGTGGCCGGACAAGCAGACCGCGATTCGCCGCGCGCACTTTCCGCCACGTCTCTTTTCGCTTGGCTCGCGGGTGCGTTCGTTCTCGTGACCGCCGTCTTCCTTGTATTTTCAGGACGCATTAATTCCGCTTCATTCGCCGATGCCGCGTTCGGTTCGGTTCAGCTTCGCAGTGTCGGTGTTGGTGTCGGTGTAGGTGTCGGTGTCGGCTTGGACGTTGGTTTAGGCGAATCGTCTCGCGCCTTGCAATGGACGACGCTCGCGCTTTCGTTTTTAGGCGCAGCGCCCGCATCGAGTGCTGGCGGCTTTGGGATTCTCGCAATCATGCTGATGAGTGCGCACGTGATTCGCTCGTGCGCCGGCCGAAGTTCCGTGAATGCACAGCTCGCCGCCATCAGTATCATCTGGATCGCCGCGACGTTCGTTCTCATTTTCATCGCTCACCTACTCCTGCTCCTGACCGCCGACCAGCTTCCAGCAGAACGTGCGTTGTTCATCGCGTGCGGCGCGATGCTCGGGACGGGCATTTCGCACGACCCGATCGCCCTCACCGGCATGCCGCTCTATGTCCTTTCCGCGACAATGTTCGTGGGCACAATGCTCCCGCTGGCGGCGATGTGCTGGATGGCGCGAACCACAATTCGCTCGTCTATTGACGCGAGCGATTCGGCTTAGAAATATTCCTGACACCACGGCAACGGGCCGCCGAAAAATGCGTCGAGCAGCGCTAGTTTTGACGGCGTCTTGACCTCGAAAAATCCCCACTTCGCGGCGTCCGTCGCTCGCAAATCGCCCGCGACAATACTCGCCCATCGCGAGTCGCTCAGAATCACGTCCGCATCATCTGTCGTCGGATCACACGTCACGCGATTGATTTCGAAATTCAGCTTGAGTCGGCTTACAGTCCCCTCGCATTCAACGACGTGCACGACGACCGACCCGCTGCCGCTGCCGGGCAGAATCATCTCGGCGAGGGTACGCGCGTGATCGAGGATGCGGATCTGCATTCGCGTAAACGGCCTCGCCGCCGACACCGCGTGATCCACTTGTCGGTGCGGAATCTGCGTCTCCTTCAACATCGCATTCACCGGCCAATCCGCTGGTGTGGTGATTCGCAGATACGAGTATTGATCCTTCAAACTCGCGAAGAAGTGCAGCAGTCGCGTGAATGCCATCTCTGAGTCGCACGAGAAATCGTCGCACACCACGGCCGCGTGGGTCGAAGGGATCGCCAAACTTGAGGTCCGCTCTTCGGTGAATGAAGCATAAGAATGAACGACGTCTCCGCGATTTTCGACGACGGTCATCGCACCAGACCAGGTGTGGTCGATCCAATACCGAATGGAAGCTTCGTCGGACGCGACATCGCCGTGGCCCTTTTCAAAATCACGATGACGCAGCGCGATGATCGAGGCGAAATCGTCCGCCGGCCGGGCGAAGCGAATGTCGTCGAACGCCCCGCGCGGCAGGATCGACATCGGGATCGTCCACTCGCATCGCCTCTCCGCATTGCCGTAACCAAAATGCTCGTAAAAGCTCGCACGAAACGGCATGAGCGCGCTGACGAACTGCCCGCGCTCTTTGCCCTTCTCGATTATTTTGCGCATCACCCGCGTCGCCACGCCTGGCTCGTCTGCAGCGTCCGACTTCTTCCGCTGCCCGCGGCGGTGGGTCTTGCTGGTTCCGACCCACGCGACGCCCTGGCACGGAAGAATCGCGCCTCTCAGATTGATCTGCAGCGAAAGGGATGTCGCGGTTCCGACGTCCGTCTGGTCTTCGCTGGCGATGAGAAAATCGCCGTCGTGTTGTCGATGGTCGTTCGTGACGGAGTCGAGAAATTTCTGCGTCTGATTCTCGGCCGCGCCGTAGCAGAGCTGCCTGATCTTCGCAATTCGCTCTGCCTCATCTCGCCCCGTCCATTGAAGTTGCATCGCCATAAACTAACCATCGCGATCGCCACTCGGCTTTGCAAGTCAATTCTTGCAACACAAAGCGAACAACAGCTCAAGCCACTTCGGAGAGTTTGGCAACCAGGTCTGCCCACAACGTCTCCCACGCAAGGGGCACGATTCGTACGTCGCCGACGACGGACATGAAATTCGTATCGCCGTTCCATCGCGGCACGACGTGGCGGTGCAGATGCCCGGGCAATCCCGCGCCCGCCGCCCTGCCGATGTTCTCGCCAATGTTGAACCCCTGCGGATTGAGCACGGCCCGCAGCAGCCGCGTCGATCGAATCGTCTGCTTTTCCAGATCGAGCAGTTCCGCGTCATCCAGTAATTCGGGTTCGGCCACGTGCCTGATCGGTGCGACAAGCAGATGCCCGGACGTGTAAGGAAACTTGTTGATCAGCACGATGGAAAAGTCGCTCTTCCACAAAAGCAGGCGCGATTTTCGCTCGTCGGGCTGATCAAACAGAAGGGCCGCATCGCACAGAAAACATCCGCTGGGCGAATGTGGTTGCGAGCGCGCTTCGAGGGTCTTGATGTAATCCATGCGCCAAGGGGCATACAGGCTGGAGTGGCTCGAGGTCGATTTTTGTGTGTCGGGCATGTCGCAACTTTCGCTTGATTGCGTACATTTGCCAACCATGTTCGACAACAACGCGATACTGGACGAGTCTCCCGATCGGCCGCTCTTGTCGCGGGTTGCGGATTCGATGTTCTGGATGTCGCGATATGTCGAGCGCGCCGAGCAACACGCCCGGCTTTTGAAGGTCAACACCGCGCTCTTAATGGACGTCGGCGAACTCGCCCCGGCCATGCAGCCCAAACAGTGGCAAAGCGTTTTAGACATCGCACGTGTCGCCGACCCGGAAGTCGATCCGAATCAGAATTACGGAGCACATGTCGCGCGTTACATGACGTTTGACCCTTTGAATCCTGGCAGTTTGGTGACGTGTTTATCGCGTGCGCGCGAAAACGCCCGCGCGGTGCGAAGCGACATCTCCGCTGAAATGTGGCGAGCGGTGAACGCGCAATACCTCGCCGCCCGCGCCGAGGACGCACTGCTGCGTTACGAAGAGCAGCCCGAAGAGTTTTATGACAGTGTGATGAACGGCGCGATGATGTTCGCGGGCATCTCAGACCACACGCTTTCGCACGACCAGCGGTGGCACTTTATTCGCCTGGGCAGGTCGATCGAGCGAGCGGAAGTGACGTGCCGTGTAATCGAAGCGAGATTCTCGGCATTGATGGACAAGCAAACGAGTCTCGAGTCGTCATTGCGAAACATTCAATGGATGGCAGTCCTGCGGATGTGCTGCAGCATCGAGGCCTACCGACGCATGCACGTGGGCGACCTCGAACCTGTGAATGTCGCGGCATTTTTGATCTTCGAACGCGACTTTCCCCGCTCCGTGTTCCAATCGGTCCGAGACGCACTTGGTGCGATCAGCGGCATCAGGCGATTGACCTCGCCTCGATCGCTCGACCCGGCCGAGCGTGTGCTGGGCAGACTTTCTGCTTCACTCGAGTTCACTGATCCGTCAGAATTTTCGGCCGATACCGTCGGTGAATTATTGCAAACTATTCGCGCCGGCCTGCAGGATGCGGCCAACCTCGTGACACAGACGTACTTCAGAAAGTGATCCGATTGCGATTGCTACGTCTCCACCGAATTAAAAGAGCCGCGCACGCAGTAAGCGGGTTTCTCGAATTACCCTAAAAGCTCAAGCGATCGGGGTCTTTTTTAGCCCGTCCGGCAGGACATTGCCTTTCATTCTCGATTGTGAAAAGAACATGTCCTGCGGGCCTCGCCAGACATCGCGGCCGGACGCCTCATCGCGCCTACATCGCTGCTGCCTGGCGGAGCTTCTTTGCAGCGATGAACGATCGCACCGCCAGCACGAGAAAAGTCAGACACAAGACCAGCGCGATTGACTGTGCGAGATACGCGATCGGGCGAACGCCTGTTTCGGGCGTGCCCACGAGTGAACCCGAAAGATATTGAGCGCCCTTGACGACTCCAGACGCACTCCCAAGCACGCCCAGCAAGGCGACGACCGCGGCCGCGTGCATAGCGTGCTTCAAATACTCACGCTTGAGCGCGATCAATCCGCAAACAAGCAGCAAAACACCCATCACTGCGGGAATGAGAGCTGTGGGCGAGCGCTGCGGACTGATCAGGTAAAACGTGGCACCTTGGGCGATGAGAAGCAGGCCGATGAAAATCGCGGTGTTGGGCATGGGACGAGAGTATAGGCATGCTTTGGCCAAGGCCATTATTCGCAATCTCAGTCAGTGTGCGGTCAGTGTGCGGCCAGTGTGCGGTCAGTGTGCGGTGTGCGATTTTCGCTGGTGCTTATCACTGTTCGTGCGAAGCGACATCGACTACGATCCGCCGCGACCAATTCCGAGTCCGCCGCAAACATCACTCATCATGGCCAAAGAGAAAACAACCGCCGAAAAGTCTGCCCAGATTCGCCTAAACGCCGCCAAGGGATTCAAGGCGCGTGATAAGGTCACGCACGGCAAGATCATCGGGCTGGCCGACGACGTGGTGAAGAAGGTCTACTCGGGCCGCGAGCCGCAGATTGCGATTCCAATTCGCTCCAAATCCAACACGATCTGGAACCGCAAAAAGGGTATCCTGCAGATGGGTGAGAACAAATCCGATCGGCAGCTATTCAACCTGAATCAGGCGAAGCAGTACATGCAGACGCTCCTGCATTGCACCACGATCAAAGAGCTGATCGAGCGGGAAAAAACGCTTTCGCTGCGTGGCATGTTCTACAAATCCAAGCACACTGTCGCCGGGACAAAAGAATCGACCTTCGACAATCAGGACGAATCCGATCCGATCCTGGAAGACCTCGAAGTCTCGCTCGAAGCACTGCGTGAAGAGCTTCACGTCTACGCCAAAAAACGCGGCACGATGGTCGGCAACATCACCATCATCGACAACGGCGACGAGATCGACTGCAGACGCATGGGAACGGGCGGTTACGCAATCCCCGGCATCGTCGAGCCCGACGTGATTCAATTCAAAAAGTGCGAAGCCAAGTTCGTGCTTCACGTTGAAAAAGACACGGTCTGGGGCCGATTCAATGAAGACCGCTTCTGGGAAAAACACAACTGCATCCTCACCGAAGGTTCGGGCCAGCCCACGCGCGGCGTGCGACGCCTGCTGCGAAGACTCAACCAGGAACTCAAGCTGCCCATCATCTGCGTTTTGGATTGTGACCCGTGGGGGCACTATATCTATTCCGTCATCAAACAAGGGTCGATCAGCCTCGCGTTCGAGAGCGAACGCCTGGCCATTCCTGATGCGGTGTTTCTCGGCATCCGCTCCAAGGATTTCGAAGCGTGCGGCCTGTCGGACGATGTGAAAATCGACCTCACCGACACCGACAAAAAACGCGCGAACGAAATCATGGCGTACCCTTGGTTCAAGGAAAATCGCGGCTGGCAAAAGGAAATCCAGAAGATGCTCGACAACGGCTTCAAAATGGAAGTCGAATCGCTCATCACCAAGGACATCAGCTACATCACCGAAGAATACGTTCCCGAACGACTCAAGAAAAAGGACTGGCTGGACTGATAGATCTTCTCGTTCTGTTTCTCATTCTCGACTGACTTCACGAAGCCGCTTACAAATCACCATCATGCAGATCACACAAGACCGCGTCGTTCGATTCGATTACACGCTCACCGATGAGGCGGGCAAGAAAATCGATTCCAGTATCGGCAAGAAACCGATGGCCTACATGCACGGGCGCCGCGCGATCATTCCGGGACTCGAGGCCGCACTCGAAGGCAAGGCCGCGGGTGAATCGTTTCAAGTCACCGTCGCTCCCGAAGAAGCCTACGGCCCGTATCGCCCGGAACTTTCCCAAGTCATCGACCGCAAGACCATCGGCAAGGGCCAGCCCGTCTTCGTCGGCGGGATTGTTTCTCGCACCGAAAAGACCGGCCGAAAGCTGCAGTACAGGGTCAGCAAGATCACCGACGAAGGCATCGTGCTGGATCAGAATCATCCGCTGGCGGGCAAGACGCTGACGTTTGAT
>JBBQKP010000088.1:0-12974 GCA_038326995.1 Tepidisphaerales bacterium | reverse complement strand
CGATGCGCGTTCAATTCGAGAAGCGCGGCCTGCATATGTGGAAGCGGCTTTCGTCCATGCCCGACATCCACTGCGTCAAGCCGGCCGGGGCGTTTTACTGCTTCCCCAATGTCAGCAAATATTTCGGCAAGTCGATCGGCGGCAAGACAACGAATCACCAGACCATCACCGACGCGATCAGCTTCTCGTCGATCCTGCTGGAGAACGCGCACGTCGCAGTCGTGCCGGGAAATGACAGCGGCTTCGACACGCACGTGCGGCTGTCGTTCGCAACGTCCATGGAGCAGATCGATAAGGGCCTGGACCGTATCGAAGCGTTCTTGAAACAGCTGTGACGACACGTGACCTGTTGTGACGACACGTGACCTACTGTGACGACACGCAACCTACCGTGACCACTCCCGAAGTTTCCATCATCGTCAACGGCGAAACGACTACGTACCCCGGCGGGACATCCATCCGCACGCTGCTGGAACTTCGCGGGCTCTCGCCGGAGAAGGTCGCGGTGGAGTTGAACCGCAAACTCGTGCGGATGAGCCATTACGACACGCAGCTGAAGCAAGGGGACGTAATCGAGATCGTCACGTTCGTCGGCGGGGGCTAGCGTTTTTTAAAAGAGCCGCGTACGAAGCGAGCGGGTTTGCTCCGGCCCGTCCGGCAGGACATTCGCTTTCTGTCGCTCCGTGGACCAAGTTGACAATTCAGATCATGAAGTGTCCTGCCGGACGGGCCGGATATCGGAAATCGGCGTTTGCATGCGGCGATACGGCTCGACACTGACGAGTTACCCGCGTGAACAAACATGCCCCTAAACGAGGACGCCCGAACCGCCGGAATCTCGATTCGCACATCGAACGGTTGAATTGCTACGACCCACAAAACCGGAAATCGGTTTGCCTTTGCGGCGATCGAATGACAAACTCATGGCGATGAACGTCAATCCCCCGGCAGAGAATCTGCCGTTCACTCTTCAGCCGATCGGACAGGTCGTCGTCGTGGAGTTCAAACAGGCTTCGCTGATGGATCAGGTCCTGCTCGATGCGACCGCGAAACGACTCTACAAACTCATCGACGAGGAGGACAAGCGAAAAATCATCCTCGATTTTGAAAAGGTCCAATACCTTTCGTCCCAGGCCATCGGCATCCTGCTCACGATGAAGAAAAAGACCGATGCGCTCCCGGGCAGCAAGCTGGTCCTTTGCGGCATCGGCCCGAGGTTGCAGGAGCTTTTGCGAATCACGCGACTGGACAAAGTCATGACCGTCAAGCCGAGTCAGAAGGAAGCACTCGCTGTTTATCAGACCATTTAAAATGTCCTACTAATGCTCTGTCAAACTATAAATTTGCTCCTAGCTACGCCTTCTATTTACGCAAACCAAACACCGGTCGGAGACCGGTGCCACCGACACTTTACAGGTGGCACAGGTCTCTGACCTGTGCGTTACTCATCACAGACTCAGACAAAGTTTTAGATGTGACAAAGCACTAGCCTCTACGCAAGAAATAAATACAAATCATGGACGCATTGATGATCGGCATATCGGGCCTGCGTGGCACGGTGGGTGGGACGCTCTCACCCGAAGTCGTCGCGCGGTGGTGTGCCGCATTCGCAGCCCGACTCAAGCGTGATGAACAGCCCGGCAACGGCTCGCATTTTGTCGTCGTGTTCGGGCGCGATTCCAGACCCAGCGGGCCGATCGTTCGCGACGCCGCCGTCAGCGCGCTCGTCGCCAGCGGGATCGAAGTCGTCGATCTTGATGTCGTCACCACCCCCACCACCGCGCTGATGGTCAAGCATCTTCGCGCCGATGCGGGCGTTATCGCGACCGCTTCGCACAATCCGATTCAGTGGAACGGCATAAAATTCATCGACCGACGTGGGGCCGCCCCGCCGGGAGAGGTCGTCCAGAAAGTCATCGACCTCTATCACAAGCAGACGTCTGATTACGTCCGCGTGCAGCAGCTTCATCAGACCCGAAAAAACAGCGAGGGCCACGCCCTTCACGTGCAGCGCGTACTCGAACAGGTCGACGTTCTCGGCATCAGTGCGTGCAGGTTTAAGGTCGTGCTCGACAGCGTCAACGGGGCCGGCTGCATCGCAACGCACATGCTTTTGTCGAGGCTCGGCTGTCAGATCGTGCACATCAACAACACGCCCGACGGGCAGTTTCCACACGAGCCAGAACCGACCGCCGCCAATCTCTCGCAGCTCGCGGCCGAGGTGAAGCGACAGCGTGCACAAGTCGGCTTCGCGCAGGATCCTGACGCGGATCGCCTGGCGATCATCGACGAGGCCGGGACTTATATTGGCGAGGAATATTCGCTTGCCCTGTGCGCGAAGATGCTGATGACGCGAAAGCCCGGGACGATCGCCGTCGCGAATCTTTCGACCAGCCGAATGATCGACGACATCGCCAAGGCCACGGGCGGCGTCGTGCTTCGCTCGGCCGTCGGTGAGGCCAACGTTGTTGATATGATGCTCGCAAAAGGAGCGAGCGTGGGCGGAGAAGGCAACGGCGGCGTGATAGACCCACGCGTCGTGCCGGGCCGCGATTCACTTCTGGGCATGGCGTACATTCTTCAGCTCCTTGCCGCATCGAAAAAGACCGTGTCGCAGCTCGTGGATGAGATGCCGCGATACACGATCATCAAGGACAAGTTCGAGTGCGATCGCGACGACATCGCCGTCGCGGTTGAGGCATTGAAGGTGCACTTCGCTTCTGAAAAGATCGACACACAGGACGGCCTGCGGATCGACTGGGCCGACGCCTGGATTCACGCCCGCGCCAGCAACACTGAGCCTATCATGCGTATCATCGCCGAGGCCCCAGAAGCTGATGCCGCTCGCGCTCGCATCACCGCCGTCCGCGCTATCGTGGACCAGGCCATTGCGAATCGGGCCAGATAGTTCGATCACCTCCAGTGCTTCGCCCGTCGTTTTTCAAGCGGATCCTGCATGACTCAGTTCCTCTGGACCACCAGCTGGTTTTTCTCGCTCGCCCACGTGCTCATTCCACTGGCGGCGATTGTGCTGGTCGTCTGGCCCGCGAATTTTCTCGGACTCGCAATCCGCAATCGCTCCCGAATTTCCATACTCATCGCCCTGTTCATCGGCGGCGCGAGCGGCGTCGTGGTCGCTTCGATCTACCTCCGGACCGGCCTCACCGCCACGACACCATTTCAAGCTGCAACCGCGAATCTAATCCCCTTCGAACTTCCCCCTGCCTATGAACTCGTGAAGGCCGCCTGGCTCGGCGCGGGGCTCGTCCTGCTGATGCGATTCTTCGACGACGGCGTGCGAAGTGTGCTGCTAAAAATTGATCGCAAGTTCCACCGCCGTGCAGATCTCAATTCCTCTATGGAAGCAACCGACGATTCATCCACACTGATTGATTCGCCGCACATTGCTCCTGCACAAATTCCTTCGCGTCCTTACGCACGATTGCTTCGCCTCTCAATTCTAAATTCTGTTCGGCTGATTTTTCTGCTGGGCTTTGTCCTTCCCTACGCAATGGCGGCGGTCGTCACCTATCGCCCGCACGTGTTCCCCGTGGTCAGCCCTGCCAGTGCGTTGCGGTTGCCTTCTGACATGTTCGAGACGCCACGCTCGCTCGACTCTCCGGGTATCGTCGGCTACTTCATTCCCGCAGCGGTTCCGACCGAGCAGTGCGTCATCATTTGCCACGGTCAGGGCGTTGGCATGGCCGACTCATTCGCACTCGCGGGCTTCATGCACGACGCGGGGCTGAACGTCGCCGTCTTCGACTTTCGCGGCTTTGGTCAATCCGACGGCCTGCGTTCGACCTTCGGTTTCGCCGAGGCAGCTGACTTACGAAACGTCGTCAACCTTCTGCGTTCCACTCGCTTCGAACAGACGCGAACACTCTTCGCGATCGGCACCGACACCGGCGCGAGCGCCATCGTCAACTTACTCCGCAATTCCCCTGATTCGCCGTTTCAGGGCGTCGCACTCATCAAACCGTTTTTATCGCTCGACACGCTCGGGCAGGACCTGGGCAAGCGGTCCTTCGTCTGGCCACTTGGCGGAGTGCTTCCGTGGATGACGGTCCGCTACGCCGCCCTTCAGACCGGCGAGCCGCTCTATCAATCGCCCAAGACGATCGACCTCTGGCCGACGCCCGCGCTGGTGCTGCACGACCTGCGCGACGGCTACGTGCCGATCGAACGCTCGATGGAATTCTTCTCCGCACTCTCGCCGCCCAAGCGCAATTCCTGGCGGAGCGAGATCGACCCCAGGCAGGCCTACCTCCGCGGCATCGAAACGATTTTGATCTTCTTCGCCGACACGCGGCTTAGTGGGCCGGTGGTGTAGGTCATGTCATAAATGATCCGCGACGCAACTCAAGCCGGTTGTAAAATCGACGACTTTTGCATTGTCACCACAAAATGCACGGACTATTTCAGTCATGTTGTTGATCTTTCGACTCAAGCGGGTTTACCCCGCGTAGCCGCCAGCTTGCCGCCAGATTGCCGCCAGCTTGCTGGTACTTTCTGGTGCTTACTGTGCAAAACCGGTCCATCAAAGCGCCAGCAAGCTGGCGGCTACTCTTGGGAAAGCGCCGTTCTTTTCTATTGATCACACCACCAGTTCAAAGTGACCGGCGCATGGACTGTCGCGCATCTTGATTTCGTTGAGCAGTGTCGAGCCGTTTGTGCCAGTGTAAAAAATCAATCACCCGAACTTTGAGACGATACTCAGCACTTGTCGCTTTCTAGAAAACAACGATGTAAAAGCTTCTTCTCAATTGGTAAAATACAAGCGACAGATTCAGCTGCTCGACCTGCCCGCCGAGAGCATTTCAAGTACGGGCTTTCGCGACGCACGCAGCGCGGGAATGAGCGTGGCGATGAGGCTCAGCAATATCATGATGAAACAGCCCAGCAGAACATCGGCCCAGGGGATGAGCACGGGCGGGTCGAAGCCGATCATCGCGGCCGAGAATTTTCGCGCGTTGAACGCCATCAGCAGGCCCGCCATGACGCCAATCACGCAGCCGATCAGACCCAGCGACAACCCTTCGATGATGAGCAGCCGCGACATGACGGCCCTCGACAGGCCGATCGCACGCAGCACGCCGAGCTGCCACATGCGCGAGCGAACGCTGGCGACGATGGCATTGGTTACGCCCAGTGCGCTGACGATCATGGCCGCCCACGCGACGGTGCTCGCCAGCAGCATGATTCGAGAAAACGTTTCGGTGATGAAGAATTTGACGTGACGAATATCACCGATGTTCACCGATTGGTCGTTCATCACGCCGCGAACGCGGTCGAGCATCTCCTGGCGTTCGATGCCGGGCGTGACATTGATCGCGACGATCTTCGCCCCGCCCGCGTCGAGGTCGTCCTGTGCGCTCTTGATCGTGCCGAAGACGGCCGAGGCGGTCTGACGTTCGAGCTGGCCCTGCAGATCAAAGCTGTTGATGATGAGTTCGATTCCCGGCGACCACACGACGCCCACGATCGTGTACTCGATGATCTGTGAGCGAAGCAGGCCGCGAGTGAGCGTGAACTTATCGCCGACGCCGAGCCCTTTGAGTTTTTTCAGTTCCTGCGTGACGACCAGATATCGGCCCGGCACGTCGGACTTGATGTCGCTGACGGGAATAGTGCGCGTGGAGTCGTCGAGCAGTTGATAGGTGACTGATGATGCGACGGACGTTGCGACGGCGGTCTGAGTTGCGGGCCGAGTTGTGGACTCAGATTTTGGCTGGGTTGCGGATTGGATTGCGGGGATCAAATTCGCTTCCGTCACGATCGTTCCGTGCAGAACTGTTCCATCATTCAGTGTGACTCGTCGGCCGCGGTCGAGCATTCGCGTCGCGGTAAATTCGCTGCCTTCTCGAAAGTCGAGTTCGACGGTGTTGGCCGCGGCAAGCGGGTCGATGCCGATGAACATCGTTGCCTCCGGAATTCGCCCGGCCGTCGCGAGTTTCCAGACGTCTTGCCCCAGCCCCGGGTAGGTGATGGTGACGGGCAAAACCGTGCCGGGGAGAACGCCGGGAATCTGCCTGATTTTATCGACGGCGTCGTTCGTGAACACCGGCCCGATCTGATCGGCATACAAAAAGAGGTCGGGAAACTTTTCGGGAAGTTGCCAACTCGACAGTGCGGAGTGGCCTTGAGTTCGCATGACCACCAGCACCGCCAGGCCGACCATGAGCGCGCCGCAGGTGCCGGCCGCGCGCCAGATCGCGCCGGTGAGCTGCTGCCTGAGCAAATTGATCGGCACGCGACAGACCTTTGCGATGACCGGAGCGAGAACGACCTCGAACGCCCAGATCACCATCGGCGCGATCAGAAAAAATCCAGCGAAGAGCGACGGCAATCCCAGGCCGAAATGCAGCACGAGCCGAAGTTCACGCTCGAAGACGCCGCCTTTGGATAATCCAATCCACTCGGCCGGGAAGAGGACGATCAGCGTGTCGAGCGAAAGCAATAACAATCCGAAAAAGAACGACCGGATCGGAAGCGTAGACGCGGGCGGATCGGCGTGCGGCCGCATGGCTTCGAGCGGATCGACGCGCGACGCACGCCATGCGGGCAGAAGGCTCGCGAGCACCGCCGACCCAATGGAAACGATCGAAGCAAAGACCATCCCCAAAGTGGAGATCGAGATGCCCATCGTGAAGACGGAACTGAATTTCCAGGACAGAACCCAAACGCCAAAGAGTCCGAGCGGGATGCCGATGGCGAGGCCGGCCAATGCGATCAATACCGCCTCGACGACGACGCTCTGGATGACCTGTCCGCGTGTGCCGCCGATCGCGCGAAACATCGCCAGTGTTCGCTGACGCTCGGCCACTCCCATCGATAGTGTGGTGAAGACGATGAACGTCGCGGCGAGCATGGCGATCGCGCCGCCGATCATGCTCATCAAACGCATCGCCAGGAGATTGCGGTCGAGGTCTTCGCGTGTGTCTCGCGTCAGCTTAATATCAATCGGCAAGCTGATGGTCTCGACTCCGTCTGCGTTTTTTCCGCCCGCGAGTTTCTTCTCCCAGTCGGCCACGAACTGCGCGGAATCGACGCGCGTTTCGAACTCGCCCTGCACTTTCGCCAGCACCATCGAAGTCATGCCCGAGAGCTCGCGCAGGTTTTCGATCGACATGTAAGCCGACTGCACGAGATTGGCCAGGATGCGAGGCTTATGAATGATGCCGACGACGGTGTAATCCAGCGTGCCGGCCGATTTTCCGCCCGCGCCGTTGAAGCGAATTGTGTCGCCCACCTTGGCCTTCAGACTTTCGGCCACGATCGGGTCGATGACCAGCGCCCGCTTCTCGCCTGGCGTGAACCAGCGGCCCTCCACGACGGGAAGCTGCCTGATATTTGCGTCGAACTCGATCTCGATCCCGCTGATGCGAATCGCGACCTCGCCGACATTTTTCCCATCCGCGTCGACGGGCGTGCGCGACGCTTCGAGTCTGCCCCAGCTTGACCGCACGCGCGGATCATCACGAAGCTCATTGAGTGTCGACTGAGGAACGCCCGGCGTGCCGCGCGAGGCGCTGGTGAGTTCAAAATCCGTCCCGCCCATCATCCGCGCCGCGAACGTGCGAAGCGATGTTTCGAGCGAGGCGTAGCCCGTCGTCACGCCCACCACCAGCGCGACCGCCATGCCGACGCACAGAATCGTGAGAACGGCTCTTGCCACGCGTGAAGTGAGCTGATTCCAGGCGAGGTTGAAAATGATCGCAACAGGCATGCAGTTCTCTCACTCAAATTATCGCACACACATCTGATAGCGCGACGCGAGTGAGCTGTGCGAATCGACACCCTGGGTCGGGAATCGATCCACGAGCTTGCCGTCTTTTAGCACCGCCACCTCAAGAGCATAAGCGGCGACGGTCGGCTCGTGCGTCACCATCACGATCGTCTTGCCGTGCATCTGCGCCAGATCACGAAGGAGTTCACACACGATTCGGCTGTTGACGGAATCAAGATTGCCCGTCGGCTCGTCGGCAAGGATGACGGCAGGGTCATTGACCAGTGCGCGCCCGATTGCGACGCGCTGCTGCTCTCCGCCCGAAAGAGAATCCGGCCGATGCCCCGCGCGATCGGTCAGGCCAAGGCGCTCGAAAATCTGGTCGATCTTATACCGAACCTCGCCGCGGATTCGTGCCCCATCCAGCACGAGCGGCAACGCGACATTTTCGAACGCGCTGAGGGTGGGAATGAGATTGAAGCTCTGAAACACCAGCCCGATCTGCTTTCGGCGAAAGAGTGTGAGCTGATAGTCATTCATTTTCGAGAGGTCCGTGCCGTTGATCCAGACTCGGCCTTGCGGCTCTACAACGCCATGCTCAGTTGTGCTCGGGTCGGCTGTGCTCAGGTCAGTTGTGCTCAGGTCAGTTGTGCTCAGGTCGGGCGTGGGCGGGTCGGGTGTTGTCAGGCCGGACATCAGATGAAGCAGCGTGCTCTTGCCCGAACCCGACGCACCCATGACGGCCAGGAATGAGCCAGCCGCGACTTCCATGCTCACGCCCGCGAGCGCGACAACGTCGCGTCCGGTCGAACCGCGTTGGGTTCGATACGTTTTTCTCACCTGATCAACGACGAGTGGGTTCATGGTCAAGGGGCCAGAGTCTATCGAGCAGACCAACGATTCGCGAGCACCGCGCGGTTTGCATATCTTATGCGGTCGCCCGGCCGCATGACCTTCGGGAAAAATCGTGTACCATTCCCGCGGTCCATGGCTGATTCCAATCCATCCATCAATCCGACCCCAAATCGGTCCCCCAATCCCTCGCCTAATCCCTCGCCCAATTCGCTGACCAGTTCGCTGACCAGTTCTCCGCCCGTGTCGGCCGCATCCACCACGATGAACTCGGGAACCGTCATCGGCGCGCCCAGCATGACCAGCGCGACGACCGGCGTCGGGGCGGACGCCGCGCAAGGACGGCGCGAAAGTTTTGCGATGGACGAACTGGCCGTGGTGATGTCGCATTATGACATCGGGACGATTCGTTCGATCAAGGAATTTCCACGTGGCTCGCGCAAAGCGCCCAAGCTTTTGATCGACGCGGAAAAGGGCGCGTTTCTGCTGAAACGCCGGGCCAAGGGTCGCGACGATTCAAATAAGGTCGCTTTCGCCCACGCGATCCAGCTTCGACTGAGTGAACTGCAGTTTCCTTTGCCCCACCTCATCGGAACCAGGGCGACGGAGAATTCCATGCTGGATCTCACGTCGCCGAGCTTCGGCGGCATCTACGAACTCTTTGAGTACATCCCGGGGCAAAACTACACGGGCTCATTGGATGCCACAGACGATGCCGGACGTGTCTTGGCGCTTTATCACAAACTGCTCGCGGATTTTCAGACAACATTCACCTCATCGAGCGGCAGCTATCACAACTCCAGCGCGGTGGCCAACGCGCTGACGACGATCGGCAAGACGGGCTCGCCGCAACTCGCCGAGCTTTGTCAGAGGCTTCGCGACAGCTACGAATTTTGCGCAGAAGTCGTCGAGGCCCACGGCTACAGCCATTGGCCGCGTCAGGTCATCCACGCCGACTGGCATCCGGGCAATATGCTGTTTCGCGAGAACCGGATCGTGGCGGTCATCGATTACGACTCGGCTCGGATTCTTCCGCGCGTCATCGACGCCGCCAACGGCGCTTTGCAGTTTTCGATCATCGGCACCGACGACAACATCGCCTCGTGGTGCGAATACGCCGACGAATCCCGCTTCAAGCGATTCGTTCGCGGGTATGATCAGGTACAGCTTCTTAGCGAGGCGGAACTGCACTCCATGCCGCACCTGATGTGCGAGGCGCTGATCGCCGAGGCCGTCTTTCCGATCATGGCGACGGGAAAGTTCGCCCGCTTCGACGGCGGCGATTTCCTGGCGATGGTGCGGCGTAAGATCACGTGGCTAAGCGAACACTCCGAGGACCTCATCAAGCTGGTGAGCGAGTAACTGCCGACTGTGCGCAGTAGCATCGCGGTACGCCAGCTATCCAAATTCCATTTCCCGACGACTGACTTTATGGACCTCCGCGCCGACGCATCCGCAATCGCCCCAGCGCTGTCAAACGCGACGCTCATCGTGCGCGGCATGGACTGCGCCTCGTGCGTCAATCATGTCGAGAAGGCGATCTCCAAACTTCCCGGCGTCGCCGACGTGCGCGTCAACCTCGCCACCGCCAGCGCTAAAGTGCGGTTTGATCCGACCCGCGTCGCGATAGAGCAATTGTCCAATGCCTCGACCAACGCGGGCTACCCCGCCGCGGTTGTCGATGACACCAGGCCCACCCCGCCCAGAACGCGCGAGTCGGACCACTGGCTCAGGCGCGCAGTCGTGGGCCTGGTTCTCTGGTTGCCGGTCGAACTGCTGCACTGGACGCTGACGATTTTCGGGTCACACGCGATTCACGAGGGTGTATCAAAATGGGGTGTATCGTGGATGACCTGGCTCTCGCTGGCGTGCTCCACCATCGCGATCGTGTACATCGGCGGCGCGTTTCTAAAGAGCGCGGTCATGGGGCTGATGCGCCGCCAGATCAACATGGACCTGCTGATCACGATCGGCGCGGGCACGAGCTATTTCTATTCGCTCATCGCGTTGGTCGGCCACCTCGCCGGGCTGTGGGCGATGCCAGAGCACGTCTACTTTATGGAAAGCGCCGCGCTCATGGCCCTGATCAGCCTCGGGCATCACCTGGAGTGGCGCGCACGCGATAAGGCGGGAATGGCGATTCGCGGTTTGATGGATCTCGCGCCCGAGACCGCCACCAAGTTGCTGAATTATGTAGAACCGAACAGGCCCGTCGCGAAACCCGCCGCAACGGTCGTCGCAACGGTCGTCGCAACGGTCGTCGCTAGGCGAATCAGCTTGAGCGTCCAACAGCCGACCTCTTTTGCTGCTGCCGCCCCCGACTACATCGAAACGCCTTCCAAAGACCTCAGGCCGGGCGACGTCGTTTTGGTGCGTCCGGGATCGAAAATTCCCGGCGACGGCGTCGTGCTGTCGGGAACCGCCGGGGTCGATGAATCCATGCTCACGGGCGAAGCGCTGACCGTCACCCGCACCACCGGCGATCACGTCATCGGCGGAACGATCAATCGCGACGGCTCGCTCACCGTGCGAATCAACACGCTCGCGTCAGAATCCACACTTGCACAGATCATTCGCCTGGTCGAAGACGCACAGCACGCCAAGCCGCCCGTGCAGAAAATCGCCGACCGCATCGCGGCGTGGTTCGTTCCCGTCGTACTCGCGATCGCGCTATTCACCGGCGTCGGCTGGTACGCGTGGGGCACGACCCACGGCTGGGCACAGGTCGATATCTGGGCGCAAGTCGCCAAGTGTGTGTGCAGCGTGCTCATTGTCGCGTGCCCGTGCGCTTTGGGAATTGCCTTGCCCGCGGCGCTGATGGTCGGCACCGGGGCGGCCGCGCGGCGGGGCATCATAATCCGCAATCTCTCTGCCCTTCAGGCCGCCCAGCACGTCGATACCGTCGTGCTGGATAAGACCGGCACGATCACGCGCGGCAACCCCGCCGTCGATTCGATTGTCGTTGAGCCCGGCACGAGCGAAGGCGATCTGCTTCGCCTGGCAGCGAGCTGCGAGCAGTTGAGCGAGCACCCGCTCGCACGCGCGATTGTGCGACACGCGACTCACGCGGGCATCACACTCGCTGCGCCTTCCGACTTCACCATGACGGCCGGTCAGGGCGTCAGCGCTGCCGTCGACGGGCGAATAATCAAAGTCGGCACGGCAAGCTTCGTGCCGACATCTTTCGTGACGACATCTTTCGTGCCGACATCTTTCGTGCCGGGGACGTTCGTGTCGTCGTCTGACGAATTATTAAAGAACGACAAAGTCGCGCACTCCAGGCCCGGTTCAGTCGCACACGTGTCGGCCGACGGTGTGTACCTGGGCTTGATCACCCTCGTCGATGAGATTAAGCCCGACTCTGCCGCGGCAATCGCGGAGCTGCGATCGCGCGGTCTGAAGCTGCTGATGCTCAGCGGCGATAATCAGGCGGCGGCGCTGGACGTCGGCACACGCGTCGGATTAGGAGCCGACGAAATTCGCGCCAACCTGAAGCCGGGCGAAAAGGACGCGGTCATCCGCGAATTGCAGGCGTCGGGTCGAATCGTCGCGATGGTCGGCGACGGCGTGAACGACGCACCGGCGCTCACGCGTGCGGACCTGGGCATCGCCATCGGAAGCGGCGCGGATGTCGCCAAGGAAGTCGGCGGGATCGTGCTGGTGGGCAATTCGCTGTGGGGCGTGCCGGCCGCTCTGAACGTGGGCAAGCGAACGATGCGCGTGATCAAACAGAATTTTTTCTGGGCATTCGCGTATAACGTGCTGGCGATTCCGCTTGCGGTCGCGGGTTTTCTCACGCCGCTGATCGCCGCTGCGGCGATGGCACTGTCTGATCTGACGGTCATAGGCAATGCCTTGCGGCTTAGAAATGCGGCGGGAAAGAGCCAGTCAAAGAGCCAGTCAAAGAGCGAGTCAAAGAGCCAGTCAGGGAGCGAGTCAGGGAGCTTACTCAACAGGAAGGTTGGAAGTCCGGAATCGACGCTCGTCAAGTGAAAATCAAAAAAATATGGCTCGTGCCGTCAGGACAAATCCGGATATCGACAAGCGCTCTTGATTTTGCGCTCGCCCCTCGCTTCAATACCGCCGCCTCGATGGGGCATCGGGTTTAGAGCGCGTCGCCTAGCCTGCCGACAGACTGCCAAAGACTTACACTTCGCATTACGCGGGATCGCACTATGAAAACCCTTATAATCAATCACTCCAACGTAAAAGGCCTGTCTTCAGACGACACGGCTCTGGACGAAATTACTTCGTTGCCTCAGAACGACGCCCTTCTGGTCGCCGCTCTCCTGGCCGACGATCGCTTCGCGGGCGAACTAGCCTCCGCGGGTGAGTCTTTCGCACTTCCGCGTGCCGCCAAGAAGAAGGCCGCCGAGGAAGAGGCCGAGGAGGA
>JBBQKP010000087.1:0-13007 GCA_038326995.1 Tepidisphaerales bacterium | reverse complement strand
GCCTTTGACGCGAGTCGTCCGCGCCTCAACACTTTGATCACCGGAGACGCTGATGATCGAGCCGCTACTTTCAGACGACACTTTTCTCGCCGACGTCGAATCGCAGCCGCGCTCCGCAGCTCGTCTTGATATCTGGTGGCTCGGCCAATCCGGATACCTTTTGCAGATCGATCAACAGCGAATTCTCATCGACCCATATCTCTCCGAGTCTCTCACGAAAAAATACGCGCTCACACAACGGCCTCACGTTCGCATCAGCCGCCGCGTCGTTGACCCGGCAAGACTGACCGGCATCACACTCGTGACATGCAGCCATGTTCACACCGATCACCTCGACGCCGAAACACTCGCGCCCATTATCTCCAACAATCCGCACCTGACTTTCGTCGGCCCGCGATCGATTCAGGAAATCATCATCGATCGACTCGGCCGCCCCGCTGACGTTCTGCTGAGCGACGGCGAGTCGGTCGAACTTGATAACGAGATCACCATCACGGCAGTCCTCAGCGTACACGGCGCGCCCGATCATGACGTTCAAGGCAATCCTCTCTTTCTCGGCTACATCATTCGCGTCGGCCGTTTTTCGGTTTATCACTCGGGCGACACGATCGCGTATCCGGGGCTCGCGGATCAAGTCAGGCCGCACGACGTGGATGTTGTTTTCGTTCCGATTAATGGGCTTCTCGGCAACATGAACACGGTCGAAGCCGCCGAGCTTTGCGCTGACATTCATGCGCCAGTTTCCCTACCGTGTCACTACGACATGTTCGATTTCAACACCGCCCCGCCGCAGCCGTTTGAAGCGCGATGCGACGAGCTGGGCGTGCGGTCTCGCGTGCTTCAGCTCGGCGAGCGTATGACGATTCTCAAGTGATCGCGGTATAGTCTTTCGTCATGAACGCACCATTACCAACACCAACATCGGCACCACCAAATACAGAATTCAACGCAGCACAGCTCGCCCGGAAAATCGACCACACGCTGCTCAAGCCCGAGGCCACGCTCGAAGAGATCGACCGCATCATCGCCCAGGCAAAGACACATCAGTTCGCCTCCGTCTGCGTTCAGCCTGTTCACACGAAGCACATCGCACAGGCGCTGCAAGGCACGGGCGTTTTGCCCTGCGTCGTGATTGGCTTTCCACAAGGTGCGAACAAGAGCATCATCAAAGCAATCGAAGCGACGGCGGCAGTGAAGGACGGCGCACGCGAGATTGACGTCGTCGCGTTTCTTCCCTTCCTGCTTCGCCGCGATGTGCAGGCGACCAAGACCGAGCTTCTTGAAATCGTTCGCGCCGCACGGGCTGCGGACAGTTCGATCGTCATCAAAGTGATCGTCGAAAGCGCTCTGCTGGTTGCGAATCGAACCGACGGCGAGGGCGTAATCGAAGACGCGTGCAGGGCCGTGCGCGAGAGCGGCTGCGATTTCATCAAGACCTCGACGGGCTATCACCCTGCCGGCGGTGCCAGTACGCAAGTCGTCGGCTGGATGAAGCAATACGCCGGCGGGCTTCGCGTGAAAGCATCGGGCGGCATTCGTGATCTCGCTGCCGCGCGGGCGATGCTCGACGCCGGTGCCGACCGCCTGGGGCTGTCTGCAGGCGTTTCCATCATGAGCGAACTGGTGGGCAATGAAGTGGCGGGCAATGCAATGGCGGCTAGCGGAGCAGAAAAACCAACAGGAAGTTATTGATGCGCCGCTTCTTATTCATCATCGCCGTCACGCTCGCGCACATCAGTTGCGCGAGCAGGCCGACAACTTTTACAACGACGCGACCAACTTTGTCGACTGAGAATGTCGAGACCTTAGCGAAAGTCGAGTCGCGATTGGTGCTGTGGTACGTGCCGGGAATTTCCGGTCAGCGGCCGCTCGACGATCGCTTTCTCGTGGCGCTTGCCGACGCGATACAAACACAGTCAACATCCATCACGACGACGACGCGCATCACGAACTGGTCGGGCGCGAACGCCGGTCTCAATTCACTATTGAACTACCCGCGCGCAAGGCAGCAGGCGCTATTGCTGGCGAGCGAGTTGCAGGAGTACGCGAGCGCGAACCCGAACGATCGACTTGTGCTTTTGTGTCACTCGGGCGGCGCGGGTGTGACAGCCTGGGCACTGGAGGCGATGCCGCCGAATGTGCGAATCTCGACGTGGGTAATGCTCGCTCCCGCACTCTCGCCGGGGTATGACTTGACGAGCGCGCTGGGCCGCGTCGCCAGGGCGTACGTCTTCAGCAGCGAGCTCGATTCGATCGTGCTGGGCACGGGAACGAGGTTGCTGGGAACAATTGACCGCGTTCAAAGCGATGCGGCCGGGCGTGTCGGTTTTACTCGGGCGTACCCGAATCTCGACGAATTGAAATACGACAAAAGCTGGATGGCCTTCAACAACGACGGCGATCACATCGGGCCGATGATGCCGGGTTTCGCACGTGCCGTCATCGCGCCCCTGATTACGCCCCACACCAACTCCACAATCACCGGCGACGCGACCAGCAACTGAAACGCGATGCACCATGCGATCGTCGTGGGCATCGCATAGCTCGTATCCTGACCCAGCGTGAGATATCGATACGCCAGCGGGCGGTGCGTGAGCACATCGCCCGGCTCGATCAGCATGTTCAAAACAAAGGGCGAGGAAATTGACACCATTCGATCGACGACCAGCTCCCATTCCATTCCGACGATAATCCTCGCCGTCCACATCGGCCAGGTGAGCCAGAGAATCGCGATCACGCTCGCAATTCCCGCGTGCCTCACGACGCGGCTGATGCCCAGGACTGCAAGGCCGAACGTCATGACAACGAACAACACACGAAGCGCGTCGCCGATCGATAAATCCCGCATCGCCAGCATCACGCCCATCGAAATCACGACAACGAGAATTACGCTCACGGACTGAGTTCGTTGTGCTCGCGCAGAAGCATCATTCGCAAAGAGGCTGAGTATCACCATCGCCCATAACGCGGTCGCGAGCATGTTCTGCAGCACTAGCGCACCCGCGATAAGCGATACGCCCGCGATGGCACCACTGATCAACGCGGCGACATGCAACTTGCGTAAGCCATTGCTGCTCTCGCTCAACGCCCCTCCATCCGCTGTGCGAGCGACTGAAGCCGGGCCTGATCGGTCATGTCGAACTGGAGAGGTGTGACAGTCACATAGCCGTCGCGCAACGCCGCGACGTCTGAATCTACTTCGGTCGCAGCGAGTTTGAACACAGATGCGTTCCAGAAGTAAGTCTTGCCGCGCGGGTCGGTTCGCTTCTCGTACGCATCGACCCAAGGCGCGACGCTCTGCTTGACGACGCGCGTGCCCAGGGGCTTCTCGCCGGGCCGAAGTGACGGGATGTTGATGCTGATCACGCGCGGTTCGTCTCCGATGAGCGTGCGAATGTGGTCGATGGTCTGGATGGCGACTTGTGCGGCGGCGGCGTAGTCGGGCTCAACATTTTTTGAGAGCAGGAGCGAGACGGCAAAGCTTTGTACGCCCAGAAACCCCGCTTCAATCGCGGCGGCGACGGTGCCCGAATAAATGACGTTGATTCCGACGTTGGCGCCGCTGTTGATGCCGCTTACCACATACTCGGGCCGTTCTTTGACGAGCTGCGCGATGGCGAGTTTCACACAGTCGGCCGGTCGTCCTTCGACGCTTGTTCCGATGAAGGCGTTCTCGACATCGACGCGGTGCGTGATGAGCGGGCCCGACAGCGTGATGCCGTGGCCGGTGGCGCTTTGAACGGTTTCGGGTGCGACGACTTCGACGACATTCTTCGCCGCCAGCGCTCGATACATGGCGACGATGCCCGGGGCGCGAATACCGTCGTCGTTGGTGAGAAGAATCATGATTGCGTGATATCCGCCGTCGTCACCAGCGGCAATGACTCGCATGCGGATGCGGCTCGATTCGACGGATTATCAGACGCATGGATTGATTCCGCCGCGTCTGCTTGCATAGGCCCGCATCGAATTGGATGTCAGAACAGATGCGTCGTCATTTCAGCAAAATCGCACGGGGTTTCACGCTCATCGAAGCGTCGGTGACGACGGTCATCCTCGGCGTGGGGTTCGTGGCAATGCTGGAACTCTTCGGCACGACGACCAGGCAGCTCCGCGCAGCTGACGCGATGACGGCCGGGGCGATGCTCGCAGATCACGTGCGGGAAATGACTGAGACGCTCGCCTTCAACGATCCGCAAAGCGGCTCGCTCACCTTCGGCCGAGAAAGCAGTGAAACGACGACGACTTCGATCGACGACTTGGACGACTTCCGCACGACGGGCCCGGGAAACGCGCAGACGACCTTCTCTCCGCCGGTCGATTCGAGCCGCGTGTCGCTCACGGATTTTTCTAGCTTCAGGCAGACGATTCGCGTTGAGCCTGTCAACCCGAACAACCTCAACACCGTCCTGACGGTCGGCCCGTTCAGGGCGCTGCGCGTAACCGTCACGGTGCAGAAACTGACCGAACTGAATCAATGGCAAACAGTCCACACGGTGACGTTTTGCCGGTTCGAATAAGCCGCAGAATCAACTAACGAGATCGGCCATGATGCGACACACGACACAACTTCAGACTTCAAACCGCACGGACGCCAGTGATATCCCGCTCATGCGTTCGACGATGACGTGCGCTGGTATCGCTCATCATTCCGTCCGTCGTCGCGGGATGACGTCGGTTCTTGCGATGTTGTTTCTGGTCATCGTCGCGACGCTTGCGGTCGGGATGTTTTCAATGACGACCATGGGCACGGAGTCGTCCGACAATCTAAGGCACGTCGATCGTTCTCAGGCGTCGGCGGAAACGGGCATGAGATGGATCATTCACCGATTCAAGTCCATGAATCGGCCGTTCTCGGACAAGGGACAAATCCATCCGCCAGAAGCGGATCGGCTCTTCGACCTGATCGCCGCCGAGCTTCAATTGCAATACAACGCGCTCTCCAACCGCACGGGCGCGGCCTTCATACGTGGCAGCGGCACGCAGGCGTTTAGCACCGGCTTCGTCGAGAACGGCGTCGCAAGAGTATTCACGGATACGCCGTCGTTTCTGTGGATGGGTCCGCTTTCGATCGGCGACGGCGACCAGCGATTTAGTGTGCGCGTCGAACAATATCCGACTGCCGACGATGCTTCGAAGAATCAGACGAGTCTGCGTGTGACGGTGTGGGGCTTTAGCGGTTGCGGTACGCCCAGAGTTGGTACGCCGACATCGCCGACTGATGTGACGACGCAAAGCCTGCACGCGATCGTGATTGATTTCGATCTGGAGAAAAAAGTTCGATACGCCGTCATCAGCAAGACGCGCATACAGCTCGGGCGAAACACGATCGTCGAAGGGCCTGTCGGCACGACGAGTGACCGCACCAACCCGCGCGAGCCGCTTCTGGTATTGGGCGACTTCAAGCACCTGGGCACTTCGCTTTCGAACAAGATCGGCCAATTCGAATCCTTCCTCCGCGCCAACTACAACGGCTTCGACAATCGCATCAGCAAGCTCACCCATCCAAAGGTGTACGAGGACGCGATCTCGGCGTCGTTCAGCGACTACGACAACAACGGCGTGATCGAAGATTTCGACCTCTTCCTCAAACAGTTCGACACCAACGGCGATCGCGCCATCGTCGCCAGCGAGTTTCGCGACAGCAGCACCAATCAATCGCTCGACGCGAATCTCTTCAAAATGATCGACGAACTGGGTGCCGCACTCGTCGATGGATCAGGTCAGACCGTCGTGCAACGCCCCGGTTTTGGCGATGACAGAATCGACGCTCGCGACGGCTACGCAAAAGTTCGCGGCTCTCTGTTTGCGACGACCTCTCAACAAGACTGGACCAATGAACTCGCGGGTAGGGGTCAGACCCTCGTCGGCGACATGATCGGCGGGTCGATCGCAGTTGAAAATCCGCTCGATACTGCGGTGCGACTCGGCGTGCCGAGCAATCAGATGTTCGACCTCTCGCCTGCAAACTTCGAGCAAGTCGCAACGAACTTCCGCGCTCGGTCGGGCTCTGCCGGTGGAAGCGCGAGTCACAATGCCACGCTCATCGCCAACCAGACTCTCACACTCGCCCGCGCCAACGGCGGAACCGTCATCGAGAGAAGCCCGTTCGGCTCGGTCAGCTATCAGGCGACACTCAGGCGGCCGATCTATCGCAACATGACTTTGCGAAACGTGATCGTCCCGAGGGGCCTTAACGCGCTATTCGAAAACTGTATCTTCGAAGGCGTCACGTTCATCGATACCGAACGCAATATCACCCTCGGCAACGGCTCAACCGTCACGACCAGCCAGAGCGATGGCATGAGCTGGGCCAACCGTCGAATCGCGGGCAACAACACGATCAACAGGGACACAGCCCTGGTTGGCGCGACCATCACCGCCTCCAACCCACTCGCCAGCACACAGGGCTCGGTCAACGGCAACAACATCCGCTTTCACAATTGCACCTTCAAAGGCCCGCTGGCGAACAACTACTCCACCGCCTACACGCACTGGGCCAACAGCTGGGAGTTCACAGGCAGCACGCTGTTCGACAATCAAGTCGATCAGACCGCCACCATCGTCGCACCGCAGACCAACATCGAAATGGGTTCATTCACCAATCCACTTCAGTCGCCCAGCACACTCAACGGCGTCGTCGTCGCGGGCAACATCGACATCCGCGGCACGAGCGTCGTCGACGGCTCGATCATCGTCACCGGCGACGGTGCGGGTAACACCACCCTGGGCTACTTCGGGCCGAGCGACGGCGACACCAACCCCGGCGCGCTGCCCGAAGGTGGACACGGCAGATTGCTCATTCGCTACAACCCCAACCGCGCTCTGCCCGATGGAATCAATCTTCGTATCGATCTCACGCCTGATGCTTCCACTTATCGTGAGATCAGTCGGTAGATGAAATCTGCAGAGGAATTAAAAGATGAATCGTTATCAATATCACAACCATCAGAAACTAAACGTGCGATTAGATCGCGTTTCCCGCACAACTTTCTGCTCTCTACGCCGCGGCGTTACGGTGACGGAGCTGCTGATCGCACTGGCGATCTCCGCGACGCTACTGGTGGCGGCGATGGGGGCGATCGACGGGTCGCTGCGTGCGTATTCCATCAACACCGTGCAGGCCGATCTTTCGCAAAAATCCCGCGTCGCTTTGCACAGACTGACATCCGACATCCGAAGCAGCCGGGCTCATTCACCCGTCGCGACATCGGCCGTATCGAGCTTCACGCAGGGCCTCATCGCGACAGACAGCGCGATCGTTTTCTTCGACGCCGACGACCGCGAAGTGACGTACGCACTGGACACATCGAGCCAGGAACTTCGCGTCACCATCAACGGCAACACGCCGATCGTCCTGCTTCGCGGCGTGACGCAATTCACTGTGAAAATGACGCCTACGCAGAGCGCCACCGCTCGCCGCACCGCGGGTGCGTTTGATCTGCTCGCCCGGGCGGACATTACTCTTACGGTCAAGCGAGATTTGAATGACAACGACAAAGATCTGAAAGAATCCGCGGCTCGTCAGTCTCTCAAACTGACCACCGCAGTTTCGCCGAAACAAAATGTGTGGTGAAGCGTGTTCGTCTATTAGAGAAAACTCATCACCTGTCTCTGAGCGCGGGAAACGCCTCCCGCCATTCGCGAGCGATACTCACATCAATCTCCGCATCCAGAACGCACTGGCTCTCGCCCGCGTCGAAAAGAATCTCGCCCTTCGGATCGATCACCATGCTTCGGCCCGGGTACGTCAAGGTCGGGTCCGTGCCCGAGCGATTGACCAGGACGACGAACGCCTGATTCTCAATCGCACGCGCCCGAAGCAATACGATTTTTTGCCCCACGCGTGGAGACGGCCAATTCGCGATGACCACAAGCAACTCGGCTCCGAGGTCGATTTGATCTCGATAAAGCTCTGGAAATCGAAGGTCGTAGCAGATCGACAGGCCGACCTTCACGCCGCAAATCTCAACGACGACCGCCTTATGTCCTGCGGAATAATTTTTGTGCTCGTCCGCGGGAGTGAACGGCCGCCGTTTGTCATACCGTGCGATCACAGCGCCCGAAGGATCAAACACAACGGCCGTGTTGGCGGGCGGTGAGGAGTCGCTGGTCACAAGTCCGGCGATGATATGCGACCGCGTTCGCCGGGCCATTTCGGAAAAAAACGTCCGACCCGAACCGTCCACATCCGCACAAGCGGCCGCGTTCATGCTGAAACCCACTTCGCACATTTCCGGAAAAATAATCAGAGAACCCTCTTTTGCTTTGCCCTCAATCATCCGGCTATACAACTGCCGATTCGAATCGCGGTCCTCCCAGACGATGTCAGGCTGAACCAAAAGAAGACGAAGTGGTGCGGATGGATGTGACATGAGCGAGAGTTACAAGAGCCAATTTTTTCAGTCTTTATCTTCTGCAACGATCACCTTCGGCACGACTTCAACCCGGCGAACGCGCTGGCGCGCGACATTCAACACTCGCAGTTTCGTGCCGTCTTCCAAGTCGACTTCATCGCCTCGATCAGGGAATCTGCCGAGCCTTTCGACCACCAGCCCGCCGATCGTGAGGACCGCCTGTCCGTGTGCCAACGACTCATTACCCACGCGAATCGCGAACTCGTGAAGCGGCGTATCGCCCGGCAGTGTGAACGGCCCGGATCGTCGATTCTTCTCGCTGGTCATTTCCATCGGCAGGCCGACGAGCTCATCGACCACGTCGCGCAGACTCACGATGCCCTCGAAGCCGCCCGTCTCGTCAACGAGCATGACCATCTGCGTCTTTTGCTCATCGAAGATGACCAGAAGTTTGTCGAGCGAAATCGTATCGGGCGCGAACACGGCGTCCTTGCAGATGAGCTGAAGCACGCTCGAATCGGCCTCCTGTGCATAGGCGAAAAGGAATTCGCGTGTCAGCACGACGCCGATGATTTTGTTCAAACCGCCGTCGCACAGGGGCAGGCGCGAGAAGAGCCTTCGCTCCATAATGTCGCGGTTTTCTGTCATCGGCTTCTGTATATCGAGATACGTGACCTTCACACGCGGCACCATGATCTGACGCGCGGTGCGACGGCCGAACGCAAGGGAGTTGAGAATGAGTGAGCGTTCGCGCAGAGAAAGCTCGCCCGCCTTCGCGGCCTCGGCGGCGATCAGACGAATTTCCTCGGCCGTGTGATACTCGCGCTCAACAGTATCAACTCTTCCCAGCCCCAGCGGAACCGCGACCAGATTCGCCAGCTTATTCATCAGCCACACCAGAGGACGCGTGACGCGAAGAATCCAAAGCACGCTGGGCCCGGTGAACGACGCCACAGTCGGCACGTATCGCAGCGTCAGCGCCTTGGGAAGAAGCTCTGAGAAAACAACCGTCAACAGCGTGACGATCAGGAAGCTCATCGCGATGATCACGCCGCCCGGAATGTGCTGAGCGAGAGGCCCGAGCATGGCCGTGAACATCGCCCGCATCGGCTTCTCGGCCAAGGCGCCGAGCAGAAGATTGGTCATTGTGATGCAGACCTGGATCGCGCCGATCGCACTGGCCGGGTCGCGCTTGAGCTGCTCCATGACCTCGGCCGCTCGGACTTTGCCCGCGGAACGCATCTGCCCGATCTGCGTCGAACGAATCGCGACGACGGCATATTCACCCGCCACGAAAAATGCGTTCAGGCCGATCAGCAGCGGAATGAGTAACAGGTCGTACCAATTGGGCATAATGAAACACGTGTGGACAGGGGTGAATGTGCAGTAACAGGGAAACCAGCGGCGGGCCGATCAACTTTTCTCTCACACTATAGATTACACGTTTCAATGCCCATGCCAAAGCTTCACACGGATATGCGGTTATACTAAAAAAAGAAATTTGTCACCCACATCCGCCAGATGACGCATAAGGAATTCATGACACAGACGCATTCCCGCTCCAGTGAAAATCGACGATCAATATTCCCGGCTTCACGCCGAGGCGCCAGAGGCGTCGAATCACTCGAAAAGCGAACCCTGTTTTCCGCCCTGATCTCGCCGGTCGTCACGTTTAATTCGACCAACGGGCAAGGCCCTTACGGGTCGCTGATTGCCGATGCTTCGGGCAATCTATATGGCACGACTCTTGAAGGCGGAGCGAATGATCGCGGCACGATCTTCAGAATCCCGCGCGGCACGTCATCGAGCCCGGGCTCAATCGTCACACTCGCGACCTTCAACACCACCAACGGCGCGTTTCCGCAGGCGAGACTTGTTGCTGATCCTTCAGGCAACCTCTACGGCACGACGACGGGCGGCGGGGCAAGCAATGCCGGGACCGTCTTCAGGCTCGCGGGCGGTACCACAAATTCGCCCGGCGCGCTTACCACACTTCACTCGTTCAATGGAACCGACGGATCGACCCCCAGCGGCGGGCTGACACGAGATTCCGCAGGCGACCTGTTCGGCACCGCCCGTCAGGGCGGCTCGCAAATCCGAGGCACCGTCTTCAAAATCTCCGCCGGCTCAAACGCGTTCTCCACCGTCGCCACTTTCACCAACGCACTCGGCCGGTTCCCGCAGGGCGACCTGATTTTCGGCAACTCAACCACGCTCTACGGAACCACCAACAGCGGCGGCACAAACGATCTCGGCACGGTGTTCAAACTCGACACACGCACCAACAGACTCTCGACCGTCGCGTCGCTATCCAACTCCACCGGAAGCTCGCCCCAAAGCGGATTGGTGATCGATCGCGCGGGCAACCTTTATGGCACAGCCTCTGCAGGCGGTGCCAACAACTCCGGAAGTGTGTTCCGAGTCGCTTCGGGTGCGAGCACCGCGTCAGCAATCGCCTCGTTTCCCGCTGACACCACTTCCTTTTCCGCACTGATTGTAGATACCCAGGGAACGCTGTTCGGCACGACGATATCAGGTGGGACCGCTTCTGGCGGAATCGTTTACAGGGTCGCCTCGGGCAGAATTACCACCCTCGCCTCACTCACCACCAACACCGGAAGAGGCTCCTTCGTGGGGCTCTTCGCAACAAATTCGGGTGTTCTTTTCGGCACCGCATTCAACGGCGGGCCGCTCGACGCGGGAAGCGTCTTTAGAGTCACAGGCAGCGGCTACGTCGGTCCGCCCGCGCCGCCCGAAGTGGAAGTCAGAGGCAACAATCTCGTCATCAGCGACGGCGATACCTCGCCTCGCGCGGCCGACACCACCGACTTCGGAACCGCCACGGTCGGCTCGCCCCGCAAACGCACGTTCATCGTTCGCAACACCGGCCCGGGCACGCTGACGACCAATACGCTTAGAATCCCAACTGGCTTCGCGATCGACACCGCAGACCCACTCGCCGCGTCGATCCCCGCGGGCGGACAAGACACGTTCAAGGTCCGCCTTAGGGCCACTTCCGTCGGCAGCTTCAGAGGATCGATTTCGTTCAACAACAACGACTCGAATGAGAGCCCTTACAACTTCACCATCAAAGGCATTGTCGTCGCCGCATCGGCAAGGCTGGTTAGTGCTCAGTTTCTGCCGGCCGTCCCGATCATCGCGACGCGAATTCCTGAAGCCGATGATTCAAAAGATCTGCTACTGGCGTAAATTCCGCGTCGCCGTTGCCGGATCACAGCGAACTCACATCCAGCTTCATCGCCTGGGCGATGATGTCGGCGATGTGACGAATTTGAATCGGCACATCATGTCTATTGCACATCCCGGCGATGTTCATCGTGCAACCCGCGTCGTTGCAGACGGCCGTCGTCGCGCCCGTTTGTCTGAGGTTGTCAATCTTGTCCTGAACCATCGCGCCGCTGATCGCAGGATATTTAACCGCGAATGTTCCACCGAAGCCGCAGCACTGATCGGTCTTGGTCAGCGGCGTGAACTCGACGTTTCCGATCTGCCTGACCAGCGTGGACGCCTCATCCGTCAACCCGAGCCCGCGGCCGTGGCAAGTATAGTGAAACGTTGTTTTCTCGGGCGATTCAAGCGAGTAAGCTGAGAGATCGACCTTCAGGACATAGGTAAGAAACTCGACGAATTCAAAAGTCTTTGCGGCAAGTTGCTGTGCCCGCGCGAGCCATGCGGGATCGTCCTTGAACAGTTCCAGAAACTGCTCGCGCACCATCGCACAGCACGAACCCGACGGGCTGACGACACACGCGTGCGGCTCGAACAGCTCGATCATTCGCTTCGCCAGTGGCATCGTCTCGGGCATGAACCCGTTGTTAAAAAACGGCTGGCCGCAGCACGTCTGGCCCGGCGGGAAGTCGACCGCGACGTCGAACTTTTCCAAAATCTTGACGACCGCGATGCCGGTCGAAGGGTAAAACTGATCCGTCAAACACGTGACAAATAATGCCACACGCTGCGGCTTTTCAATGACCGGCCTGTGGTGGGTGGAAGACATGTCGCGGATCATAAGACATGTGCAATGGACGTGCACTCCACATTCGCTCGCACATCGCGATAATTGAAACGCAATGAAAGTTCCGATGCTCGATCTGCGTCCGCAGTACCAATCCATTCGTGAAGAAATTCGCACCGCCATCGACGCGATCTGCGACGAGCAGGCGCTGATTCTCGGGCCCGTCGTCGAGCAATTCGAGGCAGACCTCGCGCGATACTCCGGAACGAAGCATGCGATTGCCGTCAGCAGCGGCACCGACGCTCTGCTCGCGGCGATGATGGCAATCAGCATCAAGCCGGGCGACGAAGTGATTTGTCCGAGCTTCACTTTTTTCGCGACGGCCGGGTGCATCGCCAGGCTCGGCGCGATTCCCGTTTTCATCGACATCGATCCCGTCACATTCAACATCGACCCTGCGCTGATCGAAGCAAAAATCACCGATAAAACCAAGGCGATTGTGCCGGTTCATCTCTTCGGACAGATGGCCGACATGTGCGCGATCAACGAGATCGCGTGTCGCCATCATCTGTTGGTTCTCGAAGACGCGGCACAGGCGATCGGAGCAACTCAGGGCAAAGTCGCGGCGTGTGCGCACGGCTTTGCGGGTTGCCTGAGTTTCTATCCGACCAAAA
>JBBQKP010000086.1:0-13010 GCA_038326995.1 Tepidisphaerales bacterium | reverse complement strand
TTGATGTTGAGCGAGCCGCCTTCGATGTGCAGCGTCTCACGTGCGTAGAGCTTTCGGATGTTGTGCGCGCCGGACGAGAGCGTGATGGTGGGATTGGCCGCGGCACGTTCGAGAATGACAGTGTCGTTGGAAGCGGGCAACCGGACTGTGGGCAACGTAAGTGTGCCGACGCGCGGCACCTGACCCACACCTTGCACCGGCGCGACGGGCGTCCGACCGCTGTTCCACGTTGACAAAGAGGTCCACGCGGCGTTGGCGTCGACGATGAGAACGGCCGGGACGAGTTGGTCTTTGACGAATTCGATGCCTCCGTTGGCGACGTTGAGATCGAGATCGCCCGAGAAGGCGTTAAGCCTGCCCGAAGCGGTGTACTGCCAGAACGACCAGGGCTGCGTGTTGCCGTTGTCGTCCCAAGGTCCGTAAAGCGAGGACAACGACGCGTTCGGGTTCGTGTTCTGAACGTCGATGGCTGCCGGGTTCGCTTCGTTAGGCCAGCGTGCGATCCAGAGCTGCGGGTGAGTGGAAACGACTTGCGTCCGAAGCGTGCTGGATGCGCCGCCGATGACGTTGTTCGCGTAGTTGCCATTGAGATAAATGGCCGGGCGAATACCCATGACGGCGAAGACGCGATTGGAAAAATCCATCGTGAACTGCGCCATCGCGTTGTCCGTGCGGACGGTGTCGCCCGTTTCCAGGTCGTGCACGGGCATGAGGTAGCCGGGCCTCATCCACGCGCCGGCCATCTGCATGAAATGGTCCGCCTCGTCCGCGCCGGTGTTGGTCACGATATCGGGCCTGGAAAAGTGGTAAGACCCTGCAAAAAGCCCGGCCGAGGTGGCACGCGTAATGTTCTGTGCGAAATATTGGTCGTTGTAGCGTTGCGAAAGCGTATTAAGGCCGTTGTTGTTGTTCGGGTCACTTTGGTTGTAGAAGCCCGTCGTCCCGCCGCGGCTGGACCTGAGATAAACAAAATCGCGGCCGTCACCCGCGACGCCGTTGACGATCTGCGTCGGGCTTCGCTTGACGGTGTTCCACATTGTCGATGTCCAGTTGCCTTGCCACGCCGAGATGTCGAGTCCCAGTGACCTTTGCTGTGCACTGGCGACAGGTAAAACACCTGCAAAGAAGACAAGCGACGCGAAGATGGCTAGGCCGTTTGGTTTCATAGTGAGAGTCTTGGCCAGAAGTGTACACCATATTGAAGCAGTTTGGGATCGATTGACATGAAAAAAATATGTAAAACCGAAGGCGCTGAACCTCTTAGTATCATCGCTCGCGGGGTCATTTAGCGGTAAAGGTGAAATCTCCCGGCACCTGCGACGCGGGTTGATAAGTTTTTGTTCGGGTTTCCCGCCGGAGTACAATATTTTTCTTGCGGGCGATCTCAGAAAAGCGTCTTTAGCAAGCCGTCTTGCACACGCCTGGCCGGTAATGAATCGTGGCGCCGCGTACAGTCGCCACTGTCTGTTTTTAGCGATATGTTTCGCCCGGCAAGACATTGCATCGTTCGCAGAGTTGGCGGTCTTCGAGAAGTGTTGTAAGGAGCTAATCCTGCTCGACTGGCCACAGACATGGGTGATACAATGCCGCTTTCGACACGGAATTACTCCGCTCTGCACGCTCGTTGGCAATTGTGTTCGGATCAATCGACAATTATTCAATCGATCATTACTGGTCTTGAGACTGCGACTGTCGAGAAGCCGGCGCCGCCCGCATCGGCCTTGCTTGTCGAAAGAAGTTTTCCCTCCGCATTACACGCGTCAGCGAAACCGGGTGATCGTAAGGTATTATGTCAAAAGAGAATGCAGGATTGCCGCGGCTCCAAAATGGCGTCGCGATGCGATCCGCGAACGTGTGAGAACGCCCGTTATCTCTTGACGCGATCCGCAACCGAGAGGCTACTTAATCCGGCTTGTTCAATATGTCAGCCTTTACGCCGACTCGCCTAAACGATTCGCCCTTCCTGCCAACCCACGTGGTGATGCCGACCAAAGGCGGGTTGAACGTCGGGTCGTTCATTAGACTGCTGGCCCGCTCGAGCTGTGAAGCGGTCGTTCTTTTGCTTACCTGCAGGATGATGAATCGCGATGGGATGAGGCGTGACGGAGCTGATTGCTCGGCGGACTTGTCGTAGTACTGCCTATAGATGTTGAGTTCGCCTGGAATGAAATCGATCGCCTCGCCGGGCTCGAAGCCCATCGCCGGAAGCGTTGATTGCATGGCCTCTTGAAACTGCCACGCCCAAGGGTGGTGTTTGTACTGGATGACGCGCGAGAACTGATAACCGCAGCCCAGGAAGAACAAGCCGACCACGGCGAAGGTCAGCAAAATGTTTTTTCGTGTCAGGATATAAAAGTTCAGCGAGACAAGCCCGATCCAGATAGCGGGCTGAACGACCGTCAGATATCGAGGCCCTTCGACGGGTCGGTAGACGCCCGCGAGCAGGACGTTTCCCGCGCCGATGATGCAGAGCATTGCAAGCATGACCGCGACGGCGCGAGTGTCAGGTGATCGCGTGTCAGGTGATCGCGATTCAGGTGACCGCAATTTGGGTGAATCGATGGAACGTGTTGTGTCTTTTTTGCGAAGAGCGAGAAGCGCAAGGCCTGTCGATGCGCCCAGAACGAGCGCGACGGCGATCCAACGCTGCCCCGCGAGTCGATCGATACTCACGCCGAACTGGTTTCCCGTCGCATGGTTGTTTGAGGCGGCCAGTGGTTTGCGATCCGCCATCTCGATCAGTTTCACGAACCCCGGGGCGGCCAGGACCGACGCGCCCAGCACGCACGCGATGACGACTCGCCCGGCCTGCTTTCTGCAGTATTTCAGGCCAATGATTAGCATGGCCGACATCACGCCGAGCATCGCGTAGTGCGTCCACAAACCCAGCGCGAGCAGCAAGCAAAGGGCGATGGCCGCGGGTCGTGGTGTGAATTGAAAACGGGATTTCGGAAATGAATCTGGCTGATTCGGTTCTCGAAAAACGTGAATGAATGCATGGATCGACCCGAGAACAAAGAGTAGCAGAAGCGAGTACATCCGGGCCGTCTGTGACTGCACGGTGATGTTGAAATCGACCGCGAGCATCAGTGCCATCATCAGGCCGGCGAGGGTTGAGATGAGCAATCGCCCGACGAAGAACGCGATTAGCACGCAGCCTCCGCCGGCGAGGATGCTCGGTAGTCGTAGCGCCCAGGGTGCGTCTGTATGAAAGATGAGGCACGAAGCCTTAGCCAGCATGTGCGAAAGGGGGGCGTGGTCGCGATTGTGCTGCCATGCGAGAAGCGTCGTCCAGGGAACGCCCACGCTGTCGCGCCAGGTTCGAAACTCGTCGCCCCACAGAGGGTTATTAACGGCCCGCGGCAAGACGGTTGCGAGGAACAAGACCACGCAAAGCGCGAGGTACGTCGTCTGGTATCGATCGAAATGAACCTGCAGTTTCACTTCCAGTTTCACACGGCCACCTTGATCACGATTTTTCGCACCCCGGCCGGGCGATCGAGCATGATCATCGGCATGTGCCCGTCGTGAGGAAAGAAGATCGCGAATTCACCCTCTGCCACCGTGATGAGGTGATGAGAACCCAGACCCACGCCGTCATAAAAAAACACGTCCCGCTCTTGTTCGTAGGGCGTCGCCCCCGTTAGACTCGAAACGTTCGCGACGGCCATCTTCTCCGAACCCGCGATCATGATCTGGATGTCAATGTAATTGCGATGCGACTCCCATCGGGTCTGATAGGCGGGTTTGGTGTCGTAGGCCATGTTGTTGGCGTAAACGTTTTCCCCGTCGATATTTATGCGGCCGACACCGAGGCAAGAGAGGTCGGACTGATTCACAAATCGCACCGCGGCGGCGAGGTGCGGACTCAGGGCGGAATAGGTTGAGAGCCGGGAGAGTTGGTCGAGAATCATTCGGAAATCAGAACCCGGACGCGGCTGCGTTGCAAATGGTGGATTGAAACGGGTCTTGCGTGTGCATCTTTTGCCTTCATCCGCAATAATGTGTCGTGAGTTGCGTTAGACCTTATAGAATGCAATCGGACAGCGGCCTGCACGCAGTTCAAACACACGCAGTGCACAAAATGGGATCGGTCAACCTACCAGATGGACCCGAAAAAGCCGCGAATTTCTGTAGATCGGGTCACTGCCTTAGGCGAAGCGCAGGGAAGCAAGGCTTCAATAAGTCAAGGTCCAAAAGGTAAGGCCGGCGCGGAGGAAGTCTTAAGGGATGGCGTAGTCAGGGATGAAATAATAAGCGATGAAGCACTGGTGGGTGCGCTGGCCACGGGTGATCTCGAAGCGGGCGAGGCGTTGATCGACCGATACCACGAGCCGCTGCTGCGATATCTGAATCGGCTGACAGGTTCTGCGTCGATCAGTGAGGACATCGTGCAGCAAACCTGGCTTAGCGTGGTAGAGCATTCGAGGCAGTTTAAGCCGACCAAGGCAAGGCTGTCGAAGGGCAGGACGGGCGTCGATGAAGTTAGTAGACAACCCGATGCCGTGCCGCGATTGCCCAGCTTCAAGGCGTGGCTTTATCGGATCGCGACCAACAAAGTTCACGACGTGTGGCGGTCGAAGGCGCGTGAGAAGCGGGCTCATCAAGGTGTGTCATTGCTCGCAAGCGACGAGACGCCCGACGCACGGGAGCGAATGGACATCACCGAGCAGCAACTGCAGGTACGTCGAGCGATCGATAAACTGCCCGACGCCCAGAAGCAGGTCGTCCTGCTTCGATACTATTCGGGTCTGTCGTTCGCAGAGATCGCACGAATGCTCGGGTGCCCACTCAACACCGCACTGGGGCGTATGCATAAGGCCGTTCAGAAACTCCGCTTTGCACTCACGCTGCAAGAGAGCCCGCCAGTGTGACGCACCGCCGAAATGAAAGAGCTAGAGAGAGTGCGTCAGCAAGACTGAGCAAGACTGAATCAAATTATTAATCAACTTCAATGAACAGCCATACCCGACCTAACTCGATTTCGAAAAAAGCACCCTGCAGTGTGCCTTACAATCCGCCTTACAGTGATGAAGCATTGTCGGTCGAGCTTGCCGGTCTCGAAGTCGACGCCTTGCTGATACTGCACGCGTCGGGCGAGCTGGCGCGTCTCAGTCCGCAGCAAGCACGCGACCTGGAAAATAGCCTGGCGAATGACCCTTCCCTTGCGACGCAGTTTGCGGGCGTTTGCAGCGCGGTCAACGAACTGAATTTGAACGAACGGTCGCTCAACGATTTTCAAGCAGATTTCAGTGGCGGTGATATTGGCACCCGTGCCGGTGACGATGAGGTGACAGGCCTGGCGATGCAGACTTCGCGTCGGCGGGCGAAGCTGGCGATGCGGTCGGCCCTGGCGGAGCAGATGTCGATGCCGAGGATCGAACCCCGGCCCCGGCGATGGCTGGACGTGCGAAACAGCATTCAGCTTAGCAACTGGGTCAAAATCCCCCTCGCCGCCGCCGCCGTTCTGGCGGTAGGTCTTGCTTCGTGGATGTACTTCGATGTTCCAGCGAAAAGCCGAGAAATTGCAATGGTTTCAGAACCGAATTTCAGTGGCTCCGGTTCTGGCGATCTTGATCCACAGCAATCAGTTCGTGGCGGCTTTGACTCCCTCTCGGATCAGTTCAACGCCGACGCCATCTCACGACTGGCAGGCTCCATGGACCTAGACAGCTTTGCCGTCTGGAACGATCTCGACTCCGCAGCCTATTCCGCGAGTGTTCTAGCGGACGATGTCTCAACCGAACCTGAGAATAACTGAGCCCAAAATCCATAGGAATCGATACAAGCCGACCTCCCCCGCACATCCCCATATCATGCGTCAACCCTCGCTCCCATCCATCACGCTTATCACATTGGCTACGTTCTGGACGATCTCGTCGTCGATTCTTATCGCTTCAAATGCGAACCCGCCCGGCAGCGACTCTAATAATGCTCCCAGCACCCAATCCGTTGCCCCACAAACAAGTAACTCGCAAGCAAATGAACCGCAAGCAGGCGATCCGCTTGCCGGCGATCAGCCGGTCCAGCATCGTCAACGATTCTCTTCAGAGCAGCGCGAGCGGTTTCAAGAAGCCATGCGCCAGCGCGGCGGCCTGGGTTTTAGAGGGCCTGGATCTGGCGGTCTCAGAAGGGACGGATCTGGCGGCCCTAGCAGGCCCGAGGGTCGCGACATCTCAAACGCCCCCGTCACCAACGAAGAATGGGCCTCGATCTCTGCATTCATGAGCGAAAACAGTCCCGTCAGGCTCAAGCTTTATGAGCGCGTCGTGGAAAAGCTGGGTGAAAACTCCGCGCCCGCTCACGCCATGCGCAGACGCTTTTCACGTGTCCATCGTCAACTGATCGAGACGCAAAAGCGGGCGCCCGATCTTTATGAGTTTGCCGAACGCCAATATCTTCTCGAGGACGAATTACTTGGTATTTCAGATCAGATTCGCGAACGGGGAACAGACCCGGCCGCGGAACTGCAAGCTCGCCTCGACGGAGTGCTCAGCGAACTCATTCAGAACAACCTGGCGGAGCGTCAACGAAGGCTCGAAAATTGGCGAAAGCTCTTGGAGCAAGAAGAGCAGCGACTCAGTCGCGACCGCGAAAGACCCGAGGAACTTAAACAGCGAGTCTCCGCTCGGTTTAACGAGGAATTCTTCCCCATTATTCGAATGCTACCCGCGCTCCTCGGACGTGAAGAGCCAAAGACTGACACACCGACTGACACACCGACTGACACGCGGCCACCGACGAATGGAAGCGGCGACTCCAATCCGCCGAAGTAGCAGACCGAACATTGATTTTCTGAACCCGCTCAATCACGTCAAAGATTTGGTCAACGATTTGGTCCTAAGGTTCGTGTAACACTTCAGCCGTTTGCAGAAGCACTCGAAATCCTCAATGTTCTCTGTGAGTCATCGAACGTAAGTTACCACTCGTAGACGCGGCGTCCTGACCGTGTTTCTGGCCCGTCCGGCACGACATTCAAACGTTCATTTTACGAAATGGGTCAAGCTCACTCGAGGCATAGTCGCAATGTCGTGCCGGACGGGCCCGAAGCACATTCGCACTTTGAAGTCTTCACGACGATTCGCAGAAAACGCTTACGCGGAAACAACTTAATTGGTACGCGGCTCGGTTGAATTCGTCGACATTTACACGCTGCGCGACCGCGAAGTTAATGCATACGGCTGAAGTGTTACGGGTTCGTCAAAGGGTTCGTCCTAGGACTCGTCAAAGGATTCGTCAAAATGTTCGTTTAGCAAGGCCGCTTTCGGCCCGTGTCCCATCAACGTCTTCTTCTTCTTCAACCTCAAGTGACAGTACCAACTTCACGATGTTGTGAGAAAAATGAAGATACTGCAGCTCCGCCCATGCCACGTAATCGATTCCGCGGATAGTTCATTCGCCGCGGCCGGGCAAGTCGCGCAAGTTCGCCCGGGGTTGAAGAATTGACAGTGGCGTCGTGTTCCCTATCCTCTCACGGTTCAGCAAAAGGAAATCAACATGTCCAACGTTCTTGCCAATTCCATAGATGAAAGAGCCGCCGAAGAATATTTCCGCAAAGCCGCGGACGCAGAGAAGGAGGGGAACGTTGAGAAGGCGGTAGGTTTTTATGAGCGTGCTCTGGGCGAGAACCCCGACCACGAAATCGCCTGTTTTCAGCTCGCAAAGCTCTACGACCGCCGCGGCGAGGACAGCAAGGCTATCGAACTTTACGAGCGAATTTGCACGAGCGAGCCGGTCCACGTCAACGCGCTGATGAACCTGGCCGTCTTGTACGAAGACAACAATTTGTACGACGATGCTCGGCGATGTCTTGAAGCGGTGCTGGTGACAAATCACAATCACGACCGTGCGAAGCTTTATCTGAAAGATGTCATTTCAGCTCGCAGGATGTACGCCGACGAAGACGAGCGCAACGGCACGAACGCCGCGGCCATGGACATTCTGGTCAGCGAGTTCGATCTCTCGGTCCGCAGCCGCAACGCGCTGAAGAAGATGAACGTCCGTACGCTGGGCGATCTTCTTCGTGTGAGCGAGCAGGAGTTGTTGTCGTTCAAGAATTTCGGCGACACGAGCCTGAACGAGATCAAAAACGTGCTGGCCGCACGAGGCCTGCGACTCGGCCAAGCCGCCGAGGCCCTCGCCAACGCCGCCGCCGCCGCATCGTTAGCTCCCGCGCAGTTAGGCCATGCCCCAGCTCGATCGAGCGACGTTTCTGCCGACACAGGTGGTTCCGATGCGGGCGACGAAATCATGAGCAAGAATCTCATCGATCTCGAACTCTCCGTCCGCTCGCGCAAGGCCCTCCAGCGGCTCAACATTAATAGCCTCGGCGAGCTCTGCAGCCGCACCGAAGACGAACTCCTGGGCTGCAAAAACTTCGGCCAAACTTCGCTCAACGAACTCAAGGCCGTCCTGGCTCAGTTCGGCATCACCTTCCGCCGATTGCCCAAGTAAAGCGTCCTCAGTAGAAAAGATTGTCTTCGCAAATGTCTTCCCAATTTTCGTCTTTGGAGTCGCCGCGTGCTACAGCGTGGTTCCAGCTTTCAACGAGATCGCGCCCAGCCGAACCCGATCGGCTCAAGCGTCATGACGCAATCGACTTTCGGCTTCGTCCGGCCGCTCGGATCAAAGCTGCTTTGCACTCTATCGCTCACGCTGGTTCTTCTGAGTCTTGTCGGCGTTCCGTTCTCACAGCTCGGCTGTTCAAAGAGCACGGTCAAAACCGAGCTCGTCGAGACGCCCGTCGTCCGCGTCAGGCTTTTGGCTTCGGTCGAATCCGTCCGTCTGACGGCCGGGGGGGCGCAGCAGGTCATGATCGGCTCGAGTGTTGCGGATGCTTCGCAGCTGACGGGCCGAACGTTCGAGGTGATGGTTGAACAAAATGGTGATGAAGAAGCAATCTGGAAAGTCGCACAAACACGATTGACCAGCGGCGAGATGGTCATCACGCCCGAGTCGGCCGGAACGCTGGCGCTGGGCGGGCGTCGGTATCGCGGGTCGCTGCGGCTTGTGGCCGTGGGCGTGGGGAAGTTCGACGTCATCAACGATCTGACGATCGACGATTATCTCAAGGGCGTCGTGCCGCGTGAGATGCCCGCGGGCTGGTCTCTCGAATCGCTCAAGGCGCAGGCGACAGTCGCCCGGACGTATGCACTATTTGAGGCCAAGTCGCGTGTGGGGCGGCGAAGCTGGGACTTGTTCGCCGACACGCGAAGCCAGGTCTACGGTGGGATGAACGACGAACATCCTTCCTCATCCCGCGCAGTCGACGCCACGAGCGGGCTGGTGCTCGCCGCTCCCGATCGCGGTCAGCTTCGCATCTTCAAAGCCTACTTCAGCAGTTGCTGCGGGGGCGTGACGCAAACCGCCGCCGACGCCTTCAACGACGTCGACGCCCAGGTCTTTTCCGCTCAGGATGTCGGCGACTTGTGCAAGGAATCGACCAAATTTCGCTGGCCCGAGCGGACCATCAGCAAGTCAGAACTCACCCGCCGCATTCAGCTGTGGGGGAAGAACGAAAAGAATCCCATCGCACGCATCGGCCTGATCGAGCGGATCGACGTGCTCCGCGCCAACTCACACGGCAGGCCGGCTGATTACGTCCTGACGGATTCCAGCTCGGGCCGGTTCAAACTCACCAGCGAACAGCTTCGCTGGGCGTACAACACGGGCAGGCCCGAGGCGGAGCAGCCGCTCTTCAGCGGCTTTTTCACGCCCGTGAGCCAAGGAAATTCGATCCGAATCACCAACGGCCGCGGCTGGGGACACGGCGTGGGCATGTGCCAGTGGTGCACAAAAGCACGCGGCGACGCGAACATGCCCTTCGAACGCATCGTTCGACTCGCCTACCCCGGCGCGGAACTCGTTCGGGCGTATTAATCCGCGATGTCAATTTGACATTGATCTAATGATCAATTTCATAGTTCAGACCAGTTCACGATTCTGCTTTCGCCTTGCTGTCTCCCGGCCCGTCCGGCAGGACATTGCAATGTCCAGCCGGACGGGCCAGAAGCGAACCTGCTTATTTCGTGCGCGGCTCTTTAAGATCCGCGACCATGCAACCGAAAAACGAAAGTCATCTACGACGTTTTACGCGGCGGTGCACCACACACAATTGCAGCTCGTCTTACTCGTCTTGGCCGGTTCGAAGTGGGTGTCGCGCGGGCAATGCTCTGAAGGGTCGCGTGCCTTCTCGCGAGTCGGGCAGCCGCAGCCGTCGGTGTGTTCCTCGCGTTCGATGAGCTGCAGGAACGGCTTGCCGCAGTAACTCTTGCCGCACTGCACCACTCGCATCGGGCATCGTTCGCACATCTCCATCCGCGCCGGCCATTGCGGGTGAACGCCTCCCGCGCCCAGGTCACGAGCCTTTGCGCGCAGGGCATTGACCGAGGCGTGAACGAGCCGAACGATGATGCGGGTGGGTGATGAAATCGCGACAGCCATGATGTTTATGGTTATCGGACAGAAGCCATGTTGGGCTAAAAGAAAACGCCCACGCGGGAAATGCGTGGGCGTCTGGTCGAGTTGATTGAACGTGATTTACTGCTGTTCGACGGGGATCACGCGGAGCTGGTCAACGGCATTGTCGAGCGTGGCGACGATCGGCGTGATGCCGGACCGATCGACGATAAACGCCTCTCGTTTTTCAGAGATCATTCGGGTATTGGCGGTACCGGGCTGCGCCCACGCCTGCACAGTGATGTAGACGGTGAAGGAGTCTGACCGGGTGGTGATGAGGTTGGAGAGGCGCGAAAACTGAACGAAAGCGCCATTTCGATAAGGGATTGCAGGACCGCCTGAAATCTTGGTAATCTGTGCGAGTTCGCCGACGGCGACCTGGTTGGCGGGTGAGCCTCCCAGAGCGGCGGCGATGTTACCGTTCATAGTTGTAAATCTTGAGATTGAAGCGGCGCGGGCCGGGTCAAGAAGGTCATGAATCGACTTGAACGCGCCGCGCGTGCTGGAACGCTCAACGATGACCTGGTCGACAATCAGATCGTTAGACGTCTTGTCGATCGTGCCGGTCGGTGTGACAGCCCAGGGAAGCATCTGAAGCACTACGCGGGGGGCGGTATTAATGTTGATGCGGCCTTGGATCGGCGTTCCAAGTCGATTCGAAGTTGCCCAAACCGGCGGGATCCGCCTAGCCGGATCGACGACATTGGTCGGGCGTGGGTAATCGTAATTGGGCGAGGCCTTGCCTACGACCGCCTGATTGACGGAGAAGAAGTTGAAGAGTTGACCGGCCCACGCCTTGGGGGATGCCGTGCCGCCCGACTCAGGAATGAAGCGGCCGACGGATACCTTTGCCGCGCCCGCGGCGACGCGCGTGGCGGCCGCGGTCTGATCTTCAAGGGGCTGCCCGACGTTGGAGTCGGTATCGACGAACGCGGCGTCTGTCGTGATCGACTGAAAGTCGATGATCGCTCTGGACGTCGCTGTCGTTTGCTCAAACAGGACATACGTACCGATATAAGGAGTCACCAGAATGTCCGCATCTCGCGCGAAAGTGTTATTGAACGGATAGGTCAGTGCGTCGCCGGTGGTCAGTTGGTCCACGCCCAATGGGATGCGAACCGGTGCTATTGTGGGTGAGGTGGGGGCAACGATCATCACTGCGGCGGTGGGGAAAGTCACCGCACCTAGGTCGAGCACTTCCCTCACCGACGTTTGGATGTTCGGAGTGACGTTCGGACGGACCATTGAGTTGGCAACATCGCCCGCGTAGACGCACGCGAAGCGGTCAACGCCCGAGAATCGCCTGCTGTAGTCGTACCACAGTGCTACGGGGATGATCGGTGTGGGCGTGGCGGCGGCGGCATCGTCCAGCGCGGTTCGTGCGCGGCTGTCCCTGGCGGGCCTGAGATCAATGACATCGACTGGAACGGCACCATTGTCGGCGGTCAGGTCTACATAGTCTGTGACGAGCGGGGCGCCAGCGGAGGTGTAACCACGCGGACGCAGAAGCACAACTTCGCGTCCTTCTGCAAGCACCGCCTCGACGCCCGTCCATGTAATAGTGGGAGTAAGTAAAGCGGTACCGACTGTGATCGCTGCGTTGGGTGCGATGACGCCTGTCAGCGGGAGCGGATTCATGATCGAAGCGATTCGGCCGGTGGTGGGGTCGCGGGTCACGACTGCGAGTTGGAATCCCGCCGCTCCAACGTTGATCGCGGCGTCGTAAGGATTGTAGATTGTGAAGAGCACGCCCGTGACGGCTGGGATCGCCGGCGCGATGGCGGTATGATCGAACTGAACGACGCCGCGAACCAGGAACGGCTGACGCTCGTAGCCGAAAACCCAAGCGCCGATCGGTGTCGTCCGATTGGCCGGCGAGGCTGCAAGATTGAGTATGATGGGCCTAACGGGCGGATTAACCGCCGTCGCCAGCGTTGTATCAGGTGATCCATTTGCGACGGTAAGACTGGAGGTTCCCAGTGTCGAGGGAGCAACTGGGAAGTCCGACTGGGGTTCTTCAATACGCATATCGACGGCGTTACAAGCGGCGATTGCGGCGCGCAGTTGAAGCATGTCCGCACTTGTCAAATCAAGCGAGCTGGGCGCTGCGGGGTTTGGCACACGCCGAGACTGCGGCTTGGGGGCGGTCGGAATGAACGCTGGGTCATTGGGGGGAATGAGTCCGGTCGCATCCTGAGATAATGCGAGCCAGAACGAGCGGTAAAGCAAGGGGAATGGCGCCGTATTGATGCTGGCGAGCGTGGCGGGAAACTGCATCGGATTGGTAGCGACCGCGTCCGTGGTGACATTGAGTTTACCCAAGCCAGGCTCGAACGCGTTCAGGTTCGCCATGCCGAAATAGACGCCGTTTGCGGTGCTTGTCGAGTTGGCGACGCCGGCCAGGCGAGTGTTTGTGGATAGTGCGTTATAACCCGTCAGGAGTGACCGCGGCGAGCGGAGGAAGTTTCGGTTTGTCGCATTGGTTGCGGCGAAGGGTTCGAACAACGACGCCGGGTCATTGCCGTACGCCTGGGCCGAGAGCGCGCCGGGTG
>JBBQKP010000085.1:0-13210 GCA_038326995.1 Tepidisphaerales bacterium | reverse complement strand
ACTTCACACACAGACACGCTTTGCCTACATCTTTTCTCATGAAGAGACCGGCAACGCACTCACATTCGCGCGTGACCGCGCTGTCGCGAAGTGGTGCGCCCATCGACGCATCGTCTGGCAAGAGACGCCGCAGTTCGGCGTCGTTCGAAGACTCCGCACCCGCGCGGGCTGGGCAAGCCAATGGGAGAAGCGGATGAGCGAACCGATCGCTGGCCCGCCGCTCGCGATTCGTCCGGTGAATGCCATTATTCCCGGCGAAATCCCTGCCGCAGTCCAGCTCGGCCTGCGCGAAGATGCTATCCACGATCCCGCCGCCCAGGTTCCCGGTGAGGCAAACGCACAAGCGACGCTGAAGTCGTTTCTCACCCATCGCGGCGGCGCGTATCAGCGAAATATTTCCTCGCCCCTCACCGCGGCCGAGGGTGGATCCCGACTCAGCCCGTATCTCGCGTACGGAAATATTTCGCTTCGAACTGTCGTTCAGAACACCCGAGCACGCGTGCGCGAAATGCAGGAAAACGACGACGTACAACTTGTTGGAACTGGCAAGACCTCCTGGCGTCGGGCACTTCGCAGCTTCGAATCCCGGCTTCACTGGCATTGCCACTTCATTCAAAAACTCGAGTCCGCGCCGCGCATCGAAAACGAAAACTTCGTCCGCGCATTCGATACTCTGCGGGATCCCTCCCCCGACCCGGATCGTTTCCTCGCTTGGCAAGACGGGCGAACCGGATACCCGATGATCGACGCCGTCATGCGATGCCTCCGCGCCACCGGCTGGATCAATTTTCGCATGCGATCCATGGTCGTCAGCTTCGGCGCGTACGACCTCTGGCATCACTGGAAAGCCCCGGCCGTCCATCTGGCACGGATGTTCATCGACTACGAGCCCGGCATTCATTACAGCCAGATGCAGATGCAATCGGGCACGACGGGCATCAGCACGCTGCGCATCTACAACCCCACGAAACAGGGCCTGGACCAGGACCCCAAGGGCATTTTTATTCGCAAGTGGATTCCTGAATTGTCGCGTGTGCATGATGTGTATGTTCACGAACCGTGGAAGATGGATGAGGGTTCGCAGCGCGCCGCCGGCTGTGTTATTGGCGGCGACTACCCCAGGCCGATCGTCGATCACTTGCATCAGGTCGCGCTGGCGAAGCAGCGGTTTTCGCTCTTCCGAAAGCGCGGCGACACGAAGGTGCAGGCGGCGGGTGTGATGGAGCAGCACGGCAGTCGCAGGTCGGGATTGAAACAGGTTTCCGCGTTTCGCCCGAAGCGTGCGACCAGGGCCTCGCCGATTGCGTCGCCCGGATTGTTCGGCGACATGTGACCGCGTTCGCCGCCGTTTCGCACGCATATTGCGCCGTTTTGCGGTCGCTGACATGGTTCTGCGCGCTTCCAACCCTCTCCCGGCGGTTGATTGATCGACTCATCAATCGGCCGAACTTCTGCGAGGGCCTGAACTTGGGCCCAGAACGTGGAGTTGGAAATTCGTGTCATGGTGTTGTTTTGTACATTGGCGGCGGGTTTTAGCAGGCGATTCTCTGATGTGCTTCGTATGCCCCGCAGCGCTTCGGTGCGTGCGCGCAAAAAGGAAGCGCTGCAGCAATTGCATCGCTTTCCCAAGAGTAGCCGCCAGCTTGCTGGCGCTTTGATGGATTAGACCTGCATCACCATCACCAGCAAGCTGGCGGCTACGCGGGGTTGCGATTGGGGTGACAAGGCATCAGCCCGCGCCGCGAGATTGCGATAACGTTTGGGACTGTTACAGTGACTGTTACAGTTACTGTCATAGTCAGTGTCACGGCGGCGGCTACAGAGGATTGAATCTTTCTCGAAGGAGTCCATATGAAGGGTCTACGAAATATCGCGGCGGGTCTTGGTGTTATTGGTTTTGTTTCCTGCGGATCGATCGCGCGGGGCGAGACCACGCTGCCCGAATGGGGCGCGATGCGCGTCGAGGCGGAGAACTACGACGCGGGCGGGCAGGGCGTTTCTTATAATGAAGTGAGCCCGATCAAAGCATCGAACGCGCGGTTCGATGGCAAGCCGTTTCGGCCTGATGATTTGATTGAGACGCAGAACGCCGACGAAGGCATCTGCGTGAGCTACTGGGAGCCTGGCGAGTGGACGCAGTACACCGTGATCGCGCCCGCGGACGGCACGTACGACCTGACGGTTCGATACGCACGCGGCGATCGCCACGTCGGCTCGCTCACGCTTGCTGTCAATACTCAGGTGAATGGTCAGGTGAATGGTCAGGTGAATGGTGAGGCGAAAGTAAAAAAGATCGATCTTCCTTACACGCTCGACTGGTTTCGTTACGTCAGCATCCCGGCCTCGCTCGAGCTTAAAAAGGGTCAGAACGTCATTCGTATCGGTTCAGAAATCGGACAGTTTAATATTAATTATCTGGAGCTGGCGCGCTGGCCGACGTACGGGAATGAGATGCAGGCGTGGCTGATTTCGCGAAGTGTGGCCCGGCGAATCGACACCGCCGACTTTGATGTGAACGGCGAAGCGGTGGTCGATCTCACGCCGACGAACACGGGCGACGCCGACATGCGAGCGGGAACATCGGCGGACCTTTCGAGCACGACGGATGAGACGATTACGGGCGAAAAGCAGGGCGTTGCGGTCGTCGATTTCCTGGCAGGCGAGTCGCTGACATACACCGCGCGGGTCGAGGTCAGCGGCTATCACACGCTGCGTGTGCGACACCAGGGCCCGGCCAGTTCGATCCGCATTTCGACCAGCAATCAGGCGCGGACGTTCGACCTCGAACTTTCGGCAAGCGACTCTTGGACGACGAGCGAGATGCGCGTGCTGCTGAAGAAAGGGGCGCAGGAATTGAAGCTGTCGGCGACAGGTTCGGCGAATAGTTCGGCGATATCGCTTTTGTGGTTCGAGCTGCAGAAAGAGCCGTTCACGGCGGCGGTGCTCGCCAAGATCGGGACGAAGGGTTCGTATGCACAGGAGCCGCCGACCGAGGCGTTGGAGTTGTCGCAAGACTTGTTCAAGCGCGTCTATGAAACGACATATCAATGGATCGATCGGCCCGAAGGATCGCCTTTGCCGACGAATGATTGGTGGTCAAATATTCTCGAGCCGAGGTCGCCGTTTACCGGCTCGGTCTGGCCGTTCCCGATGCGGATGACGAACGATCCGCGCGGCGTGACCGTGACCGCGTACAGCCGACTGAGCGACAAGCCAGGCAATATCGCACACGAGGGCGCGCAGCCGATCATGGTGCAGAGCGCGGGCAATGAGACGTTCAAGCGGAACGCGCTGGTTCGCAACGGCGACTGGACGCTGACGTATCGAATGGAGCAGGCTGAAGAAAAGTTGGCCGGCGAAACGTCGGGCGGCGCGAAATTCATGGACGTCACGATCGGCAGGGGGATACCGATGACGTGGTTCGAATTCACCGGCATGTCGCCCGTGCTGGAACTCGGCGACGGCGCGAAAGTGTTCGACGCGGACGGCGCGGCCGTGACCGAAAGTGTGGTTGCCAAGTCGGTGCGGATTGAGAAAGACGTATTGCATTTTGCTGTTTTCGCGCCTGCGGGAACGACGTTTCGAAAGGTGAACAATCGGCTTGAAATCACCTTCGCGGCGGCGGAGCAATTTCTGGTCGTGGCGCAGCTTCCTGATGTGAAGGCATTCGACTTGTTCGCGAAACACGCGTACACGATGCCGACGGATTCGCGGTTTGATTTTTCGTACGACCAGGCGGCCGGGACGGTGACGACGACATGGAAACTGACGACGCGCGCGTTGGAGAGCGGGGCGTCAAGTTCATTGATTCAAGGGTGGCTTCCGCACAATTATCGCGGGGTGGTGAAGTCGCCCGAGTTGCTTGGCGACTACGCGTACATCTCGACCAACGGGCCGATTAAGCTGTCGGTGGGCAGTGAGTTCACGATCGTGCAGCCCGCGCCGAATGTGAGCATGAACTGGCCGACGCCCAGGCAGATCGGCGGCGTTGCGGATTACGACCCCGAGCGGATGAAGTATTATTTGTCGAAGTTTGCCGCGGGTTCTGCGGCCAAGCCCGAGTACGGCGACGAGACCTATTTCGGCATGAAGCCGATTCAGGTCTACGCACAGAACGTGCTGATCGCCAGGCAGATGAACGACCCGAGTTATGAAGTGTTTTTGAATGCGCTGCGTGTGTCGATGACGAACTGGCTGACGTACACGCCGGGCGAGGGCGGCTGCTACTTCACGTACTATCCGAAGGACAAGGCGTTGATTGGATTCAATCCGTCGTTCGGCTCGGAGAACTTTACCGACAATCATTTTCACTACGGCTATCACACGGCTGCCGCGGGCGTGTTGGCGATGCTCGACCCGGAGTGGGCGAATCAGTACGGCGAGATGGCGACGATGATCGCAAAGCAGTACGCGAATTGGGATCGAACGGACACGCGTTTTCCATACCTGCGGACGTTCGAGCCGTGGATCGGATACAGCTATGCGGGGGGCATGGGCGACGCGCGCGGCAACAATCAGGAATCCGTCAGCGAGGCGATTCAGTCGTGGCTCGGGTTGATTCTGCTCGGCCAGGCGCTGGGCGATATGAAGATGACCGAGACGGGAATGATGGGCTATTCGATCGAATCGAAGGCGGCGCTGGAGTATTGGTTTGACGCGAATCGCGATCTGTTTCCAAAGACGTATGACCGCGCGAATGTGGCGATCAACTATGACGACTCGAAGGGATCTTACACATTTTTCGGGGCTGACCCGGAGTATGTTCTGGGCATCATCGCGTTGCCGGTCTGGCCCGCGCTGGACTACATGGGCAAGGCTCCGGAGACGATGAAGTTCGCGGTGGAGCGGATGTTGAAGCAGCGCGTTGAATATTTGAAAACAGACGCGCTGCGTAAGGATTTGAAGAATGACAAGTGGGCATCGTTCGACAACGGGCGCGGGCCGAACTCGTGGCTGAACGTCAACATGGGGATTCAAACGTACTACGACCCGCAGGGCGTCGCGGTGGAGTATGACCGCATGTGGAACGATAAAACTGAGACCGGCCTGTGGGAGCAAACCGGCATGTACTATTGGCAAGCGCACGCTTATCGATCCAACGGGCAGCGCGACTGGACGAGGCGATTGTCGGTGCCGATCGGCGCGGCATATTTTGAGCCGAAATCGGGAAGGCGCGTCTACGTCGCATTCAACCCACCCGGCGCGCCCAGAGTGGTCAAAGTGATGGACGAGTCGGGCAAGGTGGTCGCGGAGTTCGACGCACCGCCCGGTCAGATCACGATGCATGCGCCAGAGGTGAAGGGCGGAGCTGGCGGTGGAAATACTGGCGAGATTGGGCAGCCGGCGAAGTGAAGAGTCATTTCGCCGATCCAAACTGACGCCACCTTTTTCATTTAAATGTTGCGGATGCTACTTAATTTTGTCTGAGAGATCAGCCGTTTGCAGAAGCGATCGAAATCCTCGATGTCCTTTGAAAGTCATCAAGCGCATATCACGACCTAAAGACGCGGCGTCCTGGACGCGTTTCTGGCCCGTCCGGCAGGACATCTTCCTTCTGAATTTCTGTAAAGAGCCTTCTGATCGTGAAAAATCGCAATGTCCTGCCGGACGAGCCAGACGCGCATCCGCTTTTGAACTCTTCACGGCGAATCGCAGAAACCGCTTACTGACGAGCGCGGCTCGTTTTATTGCGTCTGCATTCGGCTGAGTTGTTATAATTTCGTCGACTACAAACTTTGACGAAATTTACACTGCGAAACTTCCAGTTGGCCCGCGTGTGAATAGGGCAGTCCGCCCGCCGGGTGGGTGTGGAGTTTAAAGAGGAAATCATAAATGAACATTCGTATTATTGGGCAAACGTCTGACGCACTGAATGAAGTGGTGAATTCACGGCTGGTTGCGGCACTGAATCAACACGAAGCGTGGGTCGAACGTGTCGAGGTCCGGCTGACCGATGAAAATGCCGATCGCGGCGGGGTGGACAAGAATTGTCGGGTGGATGTGTTTCTTAAAGGCAGGACGGAAGTATTTATTGAGGAACGCGGGACAGACCCCTACGCCGTGGTGAGTTTGGCTGCGGATCGGGTCAAGCAGGCGGTGGGTCGGAAGGTCGCCAAAGCGCGAGAGCATCAGAAGTAAATCAAATGGTGATCTGTCACGCACCGCCCTGGTATAGACAGAGTGAGAAAAACATAAGAAGGCCATGAGGCGCGGCTTGTCGCTAAAATCTCTGCTATTTCGCCCGAGCGCGATCGGTGGTGAGATTTTGATATAAAATTAATTGAAGTCGAACGAGAATCGGACGGCCGTGGGAACGCTGTTTTAAAACGCTGAGTTGGAACGCTGAGTTGGAAAGCGGAGGTCGTGAATCTTCTGTGCGTTTTGACCTATGGACAGTCGCGTGAAGAGGCCGCTCGTTGGGCACGGGCCTCGTCGCAGAACGTGCTCGACGAGCGTCTGGAGTAGGGCAAAGCGATGACAGGTTCGACTATGCGTGTTGAGAGTCGGCATCATTTTCCCTGCAGTACCGCTTGCCACCCATCTGTTGGGGAGTCGCTCCAAGTTAGCCAGGTTGCGACCTGTTTCAGTACGCCAAAATCATCGTCGATGACTCGTGCATTGATCGAAAGGCGGATGCCGTCAATTTTCGAGCGGTCGATCGTGAAGCGGTAATACGTCTTTCCGCCGGAAGCCGATTCGACGCGGTCAATGCGAGCGGCGGATTGTTTGGCGTCAATGAGAGTCGAAGTTCTGGACTCGTCGGCGATCTTCAGTTCGACGTTGTCGCCCGACTGTGCGACGTCGTCGTTGACGGCCACCAGCACATACAAACTCGCAGTGTCGGCGAAGACCCACACCGACCCGCTGAGATCGGTATCGCCTTTCCACCATTTGCTGCTGTCGGGCTGCTTGGCCCAGTCGTTGGTGATGTTCTGTTCGAGGAAGTCACCGGCGGGCTGGGTCAGGGTGAGTGCGGCGAGTGTCGATTTGATATCGCCGTCGAAAGGCGCGGCCGGCGGTTGGATCACATGCCGACGCGCGACGACCAATGTCTGGCGAGCCAACACCGACTCACCAGCGCGGAGCTCGAGCGAAAGGTTCGCGCCCAGCTCGCCTCCGGTGCTGCGCGCGGCGAGCAGTTCCGCCGGGCCGCCGCTCATGAAGCGAAAACCCTGACTTCCCGCAAGCACACGCACCGCGATCAGGTTGCGACCTTTTTTGAGCGGCAAATCGAACTGATGCGTGAGGAGAGATTGCGAACCGCCGTTGCCGTTTTCGAGTGTGTTGAAGACGGGTTTGCCGTTGACGAACCACGCCATCCACCAGTCGGCCGAAGCGCCGACGCGGACGGTGCGATCGTCGGGCGAAATGACCTCGGCGAGGCTGAGCGATTCCGCGCGCTCGCGGATGGCGCCTGTCATCGGCGCGAAATCGATCATGCCGTTGATCGGCCGAACGATGCGCGGCGCGAACGTCTGGCCGTCGATTTTTAGTTCGCTCGGCAAGCCGTCGATCGATTCGACCTGAGCACCGCCTTCGGGAAGGCCGGTGAACACGACCCAGCGCGCGGGCCAATCGATAAGGTTGTCGTCCGCGGCGGTAATCAGGTGGACGACGATATGGGCAGTGGCTTTGGGCTCAAGCCGAACGTCGCGAGAGTCCTGCGTCGGCTTGGCGGTCGCATTTGGTCCGGCGCGGACGACCAGCGTCGCGTCGATCGGCAGGGCGGTCGTGTTGCGAATGATCACCTGCACGCCGTCGCGCTGGCCTGGCGTGACACGCACGACGGTCGGCGCTTCGAGCGGAGACGGCATGAGTGCGACGCCGTCGAGCGCAGTCGCGGGGTTGTCGGTCGTCCAGGTGAGGAAGGCCGGGTCATTGTCGATCGGAATCGGGACGATGCCCGCCGCGGCGTCGGGCAGATTGGTCACGTTGCCGAAGAGGTCGGTTTGTCGGAGGTTTGTCGCGGGCGAGCCGAGATTGAGCGTCGACAGGCCGCCCGCTTGACCGCCGGTCCACCAGACCATGGCGCGGCGGTTGCCGTCGGGCTCGGCGAAGAGGTACGCCTCCTGATCCGCAGAATTCATCGGGAGCGTTCGCACAAACTTCATGCCTTTAAGTGTCCGCGTCATCGTGCGGTAGCTGAGGATAACTGGCCGAGGTTCGTTGACGTTTTTGAGATTGGTGTAGTCACCATCGCCGCCGGTCATGTAAAGACGAAACCACATGAACGCGGGGACGTCGGTCGACTGGGCGTACACCATTTTCTGAATGACGGTGCGCGCTTGAACACGAATTTGCGCGGGCGTTCGAGCCGAAACGCCGCTCTCGGTCTGCACGAGCGGGCGGCCATCTTTTCCCCACTTCGCGGCCTCGGCGCGCACCTTTTCAACCATCGCGCGTTCGGATTGCGCGCCCGGCCCGTGAGCGTGATACGCCCACGCGTCAATCGTGCTGGCGTCGACCACTTCCATGAACCTTCGTGCGCGTTGATCGCCTTCTGCGCCCGCGAAGCACAGGCCGCCGTTCATGATGATGCTGGTCGGGTCGGCGGCCTTGATCGCGCGCGAGACCTGCTCATAACCTTTCGCGTAATCTTCGATCGGGCCCGGGTAGAAGTAGGTGAGATCGGGCTCGTTGCCCATTTCGTAATAGAGCACTTTGTCGGCGTATTTTGCGGCGATCGCGCTTGCCTCTCGCGCCAAATTGTCGAACGATGCCTGACGCCCGGCCGGGTCCGCCTGCCAGGGAATATCGAACATGATCATTGAACGCAGCTTGTACTTTTCGATCGACGCCATAGCGCGTTCAAGCGAACTGACGTCGACGTGGTTGTGCCCGTGCCCGGAGTTGCGAAAAATATCCACCCCCATGAAGTCGGCCCACTGCAGCCAGCGTTCGTCGGTGCTGTCGACACCCATGTCCATGCCGTAGAGAAACTCGCCGTCCTTCGCCTTGGCGATCGGCGATTTCTCCGACACCATCACGTTGATGTCTCGCTCGATCAGCGGCGAGTACGCTCCCATCTGTTTCGTTCCCAGGCTCAGCTTCATTGTGTACACGCCCTGATTCAGGCCCGTCGTGTCGAACGGAACGGGAACGTCGAACCCGCTCAGCGGCGTGATCGTCGAGTTGTGCTGGTGCGACCAGATTTCCTTGCCGAAATCATCGGTAAGGATAACGGTGTAAACCGCATTCAGCGGCAAGCTTGCGAGGTTGGTGAGCTTGAGTTTCAGGTCCGCCTTCTCGCCCGGCGTGAAGATGAACAGCTCGCGCCCGGCATCGACTGAATCAAAGCGGAGCAGCCGGGTGAAGTCGGGTTTGTCGAGCGGATAGCCGCGAACGAAGACGCTGCGCAGCTCGCCGTCGCCGGTGTTGAAATTGACGCGCAGGTCAAAGCCGTCGGTGCGAAGATCGTTGGGCTCGGAGCTGTAATTCGTGCGGTTGAACAGGGCGTCGTCGATCCTCACGACCTGACGTTGCCAGTTGTCATTTCGGCCCCAGCCTTCCATGACGGTTCGACTGCCGGCCCTGGTGTCGGCGACGACGTTCATCGGCGCGTTGGCGATCAGGCGATAGTTGACGGTCACGTCGCTGGCTGTACGCCCGGCGTTTTGGAATGTCGGGTCGGTGATGTTTAACATCACACTCCTCCACCACGGCTCGCCCCCGCGCTGCGAACCCGACAGCGCACGCCACGCCCATCGCGTCGTGCCGTTGACGTTGATCTCCACGGGCTGCACCTGCGTGCGGTCAAAATCCATTCCCCTGAGAATTGGCTCTTTATCGAACACGATGAACAGGTCGTTCGGACCGGCGATTACCACGGGCTGATCGCGACGCAGAACCGGCTCGCTCTCATCGGCGACGCGGGCGCTGATGCGCACGGCATACTCGCCGACCGGGCGGGGATCGCTCGGTTGCGGACTGTCTTGAGATGTTTGAAAGATCGCTTCGATCGGCGTCGTGCCGTTGGCGTTGACGATCACTTCCTGCTGCTTGGTGTCGAGCGCCTTGCCGTTGGCGTCGAGCGTTTGCGTGGTGACTTGCAGCGTGGCATCGACGCGGGCAGAGTTGCGAACCAGGAAGCGAATCGTGTCGGTCTTGCCCGGCTCGATCACGAAGCCCGACGTGCTCTTGATGTCGTCGATCGACAAAAACCGCGACCAGTCCGTCACCTTGTTCGGGTCGATCGGCGTGACTTTTACACTCTTGAGGAAGAAATCACCCGCGGCCGCGTTCAGGCGAAGATCGTAGCCGTCGACGGGTAGCGTCTTTGGGTCATTCTTGTGGTCGCGAGCGCCGAAAAAAGCGTCATCAATGCGAACCTTCATCGTTTGCCACTCACGCTTGTTGCCCCAAGCCCGGCCCACGACGCGGCTGCCCGTCAATGTGTCGGCCACTAGCGTCACCTCGGTGTTCCCCTCGTGCATGTAGACGACTTCGATATCCACCGCGGGCATCTTGCCGTTGCGGATCTGCGGGTTGGTGAGGGTGAGCAGGAACGACCTTGCCCATTCGTCGGCGGGCACGGACTTATGTCCGCTGACCGCGGCGGTGACGGTTTCGTTGCCGACGGTGACCAGGCGAAAGCCGATTCTATCACGCGAGATCGTGATGCCGTTCTCGACCGGCGGGTCGCTGAGAACAATCGAGAGCGGCTGGGCGTTCACATGACTCGCGGGCAGCAAGCAAAGTCCCGTCATCAGTAATAAGAAGAATACGGCCGGTCGCGCGGTGATGAGTGGAGATATTAACATAGAATCACGTTGAGGTTGCTTTAGAAAGTTGTAACACTTCAGCCGTTTGCTGAAAATCGCATTTGTTCGGCGGTTTTGGGTGCCCCGACTTGTATTCGAATCGTGAAACGCGCGAGCAGTCATATCGTTTTTATTTTTCGAAAGTGTTACGACTTACGTACAAGTCGTGGCACCAGATATCGTGAAATCCTGATATTCGGCTGAAGTGTTAGGATTGCGGATCACAGATTGTGGATCACAGATTGTGGTTTACAGGGGGCCGTTTACAGGGGGCCGTTTACAGGGGGCGTGATCGCGTGCTGATCTCGCGCGGACGGAACGTGCACGAGTTGTGGCTGCATCATCACCACCTGCGGCTGATCCGCGGGAAGTTGTCCTTCGATCCGGCGCAAAAGCAGCCGCACCGCCTCGGCACCGGCATGGTCGTTCAGCTTGTCGACCGTCACCTCGGGAAGCGTCGACTCATATCGGTGCTCTTCACAGAGCGGATAGATGTTGTCATAGCCGGCCAGTCGCACGTCGCGGCCCGGTTCACGCTTGAGGAGCCGACACGCCCGGGCGACGTACGGCACGAACCGGTCGGACGCCATGAGCAGCGCCTCGGGCGATTCGGGCCCGTTGAGCAGATCGAGCAGGTGGCCAGCGACCGAGCGGGCGCGATGTTCGAACAGCGCCGCGTCAAGACAGTCGGGGCCGTGAACATCGGCGCAGTCGTGAATCGGCCGCACGACCAATCCGGCCTCGGACATCGCGCGGGCGTAGCCGCGATGACGAGCCGCGAGCCAATAGCTGTCATGAGGCAGCGGCGCGAGTAGGACGATGCGCTTCAGCCCGCGTTCGATGAAGTATTGCGTCAACGCGTATCCGCCGGCGTCGTGGTCGGACGCGACGCGGTCGAAAGGCGTAAGACGCGGATGATTGCCGTAAGTGACGACGGGTACGCCGCGTTCGACCAGCGCCTGCGCGGCGATGACGTGGCCGGTGTCGCGGCCGAAGATTTCGGGAATGATCACGCCCAGAGGTTGTTCCTGGGCCAGGAGAATCGCGGCGTCGAGTTCGAATGTGTCTGCATTAAAGCTGATGCTGTGCCAGCCCGCGTCACGGACGGCCTCGAACGCGCCCAGACTTGCGTAACGACGCCAGCTCGTGCCCAGACCCGCGATATTCGTCTGGTGACTCGGCGGGACGAGTACCGCGATCGAGCGACCGACAATTCCGGATGCCCCGGCCGATGATTTCACAACCGACGGCTTTACCGCTGGCGACTTTAGTGCTGGCGAGATCTGACGCAGCCTCATGCCGCGACGCTCGATCAGCCCTTCGTCGGCCAGTATAGACAACGCCCGCCGCACGGTCGTGCGTCCGACACGCAGACGCTCGGATAGTTTTCGCTCGCTGGGCAGGAATTCGCCCGAACGATTGTCCTCGCGCAGCAATTCACGCAGATGACGCGCTACCCGCGCGAAAGGAGCATCATTTTTCAGATCAAGGCTCGGCGAGGTTGGGGTGAGAACTTTCATTGAACCAAGATGTGTCCAGAAACCAAAGTGTACCACTGCTACGACGACTGTCAAGCAGATTCGCGATGGCTTTCAATTTCCGGCCTCAGGTCGTTTCAATCTGATAAATATTGCAATATAGGCCTGAAATACTATTTTTAAGGGTTTAGTACCAACACTTAGACGCAGACCGTGCAATGTACGGCCGATGCATCGTCCTGATTGTTGAAACCAAAGCGATACCAGCAAAGCGTTCTGTGTCCCGGGGCAACTACAGTCAAAATAAAAGGCGATAGAGAAGGTTTCCGCTCCCTGTCGCCGTTTGTTATCGACGTCTGTTTCGAACCAGATTGACCGGGAACTGGCACGACGGTTTGGATGCCGAACGACGCGTATTTTTAGAGGAGAGTCAAACAGGTCATCGGCCTAACGCCGCGTGCGTTCAGGCGATACGCACTGGGCGTGATTCCGACCTGTTTGGTAAACGCTTTTTGAAAGTAGTCGTAGTCGAGTTTGAAATCCCGGGCGTCCTTCACGGGCGAGTCAGACACCACATGAACCATCAAATGTATGCTCAATCACTCTTTTGGCAAGCGTTCTGGGTGCCGCACATAGCTCCCAGCAGGCCGGCGAGAGAACGTGAAGGCTGGACATCCATCTCGATCGTCGGCATAGCAAGGTCGTGTGACCTGCCCGAGGCCTTGACGCTGCGTAACACTTCAGCCGTTAGCCGCTAACCGGCGTGGGCTTATGTCGCTACTCGGGAATGTCGGGTCCGATATATAAAGCCCAATCGGACGTCGATGAATCGAACAAGATCGCCCTGAATTAACCGGCGATTCTACCGCCCTGCCCGGGCCGATAAGGTTTATTATGTTAAGTTAGAGCTTTAGGAGCGAAAAATGGCGCCGCCTCTCGCGTCATCATGTGTTGCAATCATTTACAATCGTG
>JBBQKP010000084.1:0-13312 GCA_038326995.1 Tepidisphaerales bacterium | reverse complement strand
GCAAAGCCCTCACGCTCGGCGGAACGCGACCGTTGCCCGAGCTGTTCAAAACGGCGGGCCTGGTGTTTGATTTCAGCGAGAAGACGATCGCGCCGCTGATGAAGGCGATCGAGCAGGAACTCGAGAACATGCCGAATTGATGATCTTCACGTTCGTCTTCGCACGTGCTGGTGGAAGGAGAAGTCGTAACACTTCAACCGAATGAAAGAATTATGCAATATCTGGTGCCACGACTTGTACGCAAGTCGTGGAACGCGCAAAAACACGCCACCGATTCGACTGCTCGCGCGTTTCACGACTTGCGTACAAGTCGTGGCACCGAAAACGGCCGAACAAATGTGATTTGCTGCAAACGGCCGAAGTGTTACGAAATGTCTACGAAGATTTCTTCGGATAGTACCGCTCTATCCACTGCGAAAGCTCTGACTCGGCGGCGATGACCAGCTTCACCTTTCGGCCCGTCGCTTTCTCAAGTCGTTCCAGACCAGCGGCGTCGGGCGTGTGTGAGACGGCAACGAGAAGCTGCTCGTCGACGCATCGCACCGGAATCGCACGAAGATCGCGTGCCTGCTCGCCCGTCAGATATTTTGCCGCGGTCGCATCGACGCCAACTTTTTCAAGTCGCACTCGCGGCGTGTGGGAATCGAGCTGGCTCATCCACACTCGCCAGATGTGCTCGGGCTGACACAGGCCAAGAGAAAGAGCGACGTCTCCGAAACGACGATTCGAGGATCGCTGCTCCTGAAGAATTTCCTCGACGTCGTGTTCGCTCAGAGGAATGAGCCGCCCGAGCAGAAGCCCGAACTTATCGCTGGGCACGGTCTCGGGCTGGTTCAGGTGGAGGTCACTCATTTGAAGGTCGATGGTCGCTGTTGCGGGGTGTGACATGATGTGAGTAGATTGTACATTTCAGTTCAAGCCCGCGCAGCCTTTCGCAGATGATTCTGTCATCCTATAACCATGCTTTCAGAGAAACCGTACCGATTATGACAGCGCGATTGATGAATTTTGTCGTCTATAACATCCATGTCGGTGGCGAGGGCAGGGCCGACCCGCTTGCCGAAGTGCTTCTCGCTCAGAATGCGGACGTCATCGCAATCGTCGAAGCAATGACTAGCCGAGGCGACGACGCGCCGCTTCGACGCATCGCCTGTCGGCTGAATATGGAGTATGTGTCGGCCGCGTCGGCTCATGATCCGTCGAATGCTGTAGCGCTGCTCTCGCGTATTCCGATCGTGACTTCGATCGACCTCTCTGTTCTGCGCGGACGAAACGAACCCGTTCTGTTCGCGCATGTGTCGGGCGGCGGAATTGACCTGCGAGTTATCGTGACCCACGCGAAAAGCGCGTTGCCGATAGATCTTCCGAGGTTTGATGTCCTGACCGGAACTTTTGACGCCGCAACTTTCGACGTCGCCGCCCTTGCGATGCACACATCAAACAGTTCGAACGGGCTGAAGTTGAGTCCTGCTTTGGCTACTTTTCCGACGAACCGTCAGACGACCGGACCGATGGCCGGCCCGACGATCGCCGCCGAGCGTGTTTATTCGCGAAGCAAGAACATTTTGTCGTCGCGCGTCGAGATGGATCGACTCGCACAGTTTGCGAGCGATCACTTTCCGCTGGTCGTGGAGCTAGAAAATTGAATCATCCGTCGACGAATTCCGGCATGCCAATGCGGACCGAAGTTGCCTGGCGACGCTTTGCCGATTGGTCCAAGCGACGCGGCTGGGTGCTGTCGCTCGCGTCACATTTCACAAGCGGTCGCGGGCAGTTCAGGGTGATTGATCGGCTGTGGAAATTGCCGACGCCGTCGCGGCCGCTGCTATCGGGATGGGATGATTCGCCCCTCGCCGCGTGCTGGCTCGGACACGCGACGTGCCTGCTGAGAATCGCCGGGAAAACAATCCTGACCGATCCCGTGTTTTCGCATCGCATCGGCCTGGGCTTTGGGCTTTTTACGATGGGCCCGCGACGCGTGATGGGGCCGGCGTTGCAAATCGATCAGCTTCCCGAGATCGACGTCATCGCCATCTCGCACGCACATCTCGATCATTTGGATCGGCCGAGTCTGCATCGTCTGGCGCGGCGATTTTCCAACGCCCGGCTGGTCGCAATCGACGGCTCGTCAGACCTCCTGGCCGACCTGGGTTTTGCGCGATATGAAGAAGTGTTTGTCGATCCTCGACGAGGTGAAACTGTTCTTGGGCTCGATCGACTGGAGATTAGGACGATTCCCACACGGCATTGGGGCGCGAGAACTTTTGCCGACACAAATCGCTCGTGGGGAGCGTTTCTTTTTACTGATCAATCGACGCGCGCGAACAACAATCAGAATGGTCTACGCATTCTCTTCGGGTCGGATTCTGCGATGCACAACGGATGGGACATTCTTGCAGCAGAGGGGGGCGTTGATCTTGCGATCATCGGCATCGGTGCGTACGACCCGTGGATCGAAGGGCATGCCGACCCAGAGCAGGCGCTTGCCATGGCGCGGGCGTGCGGCGCGCGGCACATGATGCCGATCCATCACTCGACGTTCGTTCTCTCACGCGAGCCGTTGGACGAACCGCTCGATCGACTCATTCGCGCGAACGAGTCAAGCCAGCCCGAGCTGGTTGGCATAAAACCGGGCGAAGTCTGGTTCACGAAATGAGTGTCAACTATTCCTCGATCGCCTGCAGAAGTTCCTGCCGCGCGTCGATTTGAGATTGCTGCTCTGTGGGCGCGACGCAGCTCGGGAAGGCCGCGAACATCAACTGCGCCGCCTTCAGCGATTCGTCATTGGGCATTGATCTGCCGACGGAGAGCGCACGCTGCTGCAACTCGCGGAATCGGGAAGGGCTGGCGGAATCTGATCTGCGGAATTTTTCCCAATTCGGATTGTCGCGTCTCCACTCGGCCGCGCGTCTTTGGCTGTTGGCGACACGATCGGAAAGCTGCGGGTGCGAACTGGAAACATCGGATCCTTTGTCATAACCCTTGGCGATCATCTGCTTGAAAAACTCGGCGAACAAGTCCGGATCCCACCCTGCCCGAACGTACATCGCAAAGCCGTATTTGTCGGCTTCGTTCTCATCCTTGCGACTGTAGCCCGCGCCCCAGATTTGCCCCGCCACCGCGCCGAGCCCTGCTGCGCCCATGGCGATTTGCTCACGATTTTCACCGCCCACCGCGTAACCCGCGAGGCCCGCGGCGGCGGCGGCTCCGATCACCATATACTGCCTGTTCATCCCGTTGTGCACGTGCCTGGCGTAGATGTGTGCGAACTCGTGCGACACTACGGCGGCGAATTCGTCTTCTGTTTTCGACTGGCGAAATAACTCGGTGTACAGATATATGTGTTGCCCGCCGGTGGTGAACGCGTTGAGCGTCTTGCTGTTGACCAGGTGAAACTTGACGTCGGTAAACATCCACGTGCTGTCTTCGCTGAATTGTGCTTCGGGCCCTAGCCCCTCGGCCGCCATCCTCCGGGCTTCATTCACAGCGCGGTCGCCCAGCTCCTGAACGTAGCGGTTCAAAACAGGGTCAGTGATGATGGCCGGGTCGAGCTGCTTGTGCATGTCGTTGGCCTGCGCGACAATTTGCTGGTCTGAAGCACATCCGACGTTGTTCAACACGCCGAGCAAAAGCAAACAGGCAGGCAAAGATCGCAAGAACAGTTGAATTGTAATCATCGCTTGCCTCCGGTGGTTCGGACGTCTTTCTTCGGGTAGGACGAGCCGGTGCGGACATACGCTACGCAATCCAGTCGTTCGAGTTTACGCAGATGCTCGGATGGGATTGAACCCTCGACGATGCCGGTTTCGCTATTGAACGTCTCCACTGTCATTCCGACTTCATCGAACATCATGGAGGCCTCGCCGGTTCGCTTGGCCCACTGGTCTTCCAGCGTTACCGTCACATCCACGACTTGCCCGGGTGATGTTGAACTCATAAGCAGGAGCTTACCAAACCGCGGCTAACCTTGCGCGTTGATGACACGCAGAACTTCGCCGTGGCTCACATTTCCGCCCGCCAGGAACGGCACTTTCGCACCGACGTAATTGCGAAGATCGAACGGAAAAATCGGCTTGCCGGTGAGGTCAGTCATGATTCCGCCCGATGCGAGAACGACGGCCCCGGGCGCGACGCAGTCCCAAATTTTTCCGTTCACAGTCACCGCCGCCTGAACCGTGCCCGCCGCGACGTGCACCGCCTCCAGGGCCGCGCTGCCCAGGATGCGAATCTTCCAATGCGTTTGCCCGAGAAGCGAGGTGATCCAACTCGGCGACTTGTTGTTTCTGTCAAGAACATTGCTGGTGAGCATGACCAGACTCTGCGGACCCATCGGCTCAGTGCTGGCACAAACGGGCCTGTCGTTGACGAACGCGCCGACGTCTTTCGCGCCGCAGTAGGCTGTATCGCGCGTCACATCGTACACAACGCCAAGCGTGGGGACGCCAGCTTCGAGCAGGCCGATGCAGACGCACCACGCACCGAACCCGGCGATGAAATTGTTCGTGCCGTCGATCGGATCGATCACCCAAACTCGGCCGTCGGTGTTGCTGACATCAAACGTGATCCCCGCGCCCGACTCGTCCTCTTCGCCCACAATGCCGTCGCCGGGAAACTCCAGACGAAGTGCGTCGATGATGAATTTCTGCGTCAAGCGATCCGCGATCGTCACCGCTTCTTCAGTCGCGGCGGCGTGCGTTTTTGTCAGCCTGGCGACGTGCCCGAAATGCCTCAGTGCGATCTGCCCGGCCTCACGTGCGATCCGCTCCACCACCGCAAGCTCTTGCTTCATCTTCATTCGGACAATCTTATGCGATTCACCCGACTAACGCGCTCTGTAACGCGCCCCGTCATGCACCCTGTTACGCACTCTTCAACCGCCTGTTTCTAACTCACTCCAGGGGCGGAAGCTTCTGCAACTTACGCTGCAAACTCCGTCGATGAATTCCCAGCATCCGCGCCGCCTGCGAGATGTTCCCGCCGCAATCGCTGAGAATTCGCTGAATGTGCTCCCATTCCACGCGTGCCAGACTCGGCGTGGTTTCGGCAAGATCGGCCGGTGCGTCCGCCTCGCGCTCGAATGCCGCAAGGATCTGATCGGTGTCGACGGGCTTCGTCAGGTAGTCTCGCGCGCCGCGGCGAGTCGCTTCGACGGCGTTGGCGATCGAGCCGTAACCAGTCAGGATCACAACCTGCATCTCGGCGTCGATTTCAATGAGCCGTTCCAACAGATCGAGCCCGCTCATTCCGGGCATTCGCATGTCAACAATCGCACGCTCGGGTTTGTGTCGCCTTGCAAGAACGATGGCCTCCTCCGCATTGGTCGCGACAAGCGGGTTGTACCCGCGCGATTGAAGTGCCCGCACGAGCCGCGTTCGAAAAATCTGGTCGTCGTCGCATACCAGCATCGACTCGAGCTTGCCGACACCGGCGGGCATGGACGTCTGCGTTGCGATCGACGCTTGCGATGCGATCGGTGTCGGCGTTGCGATCGACGCTTGCGATGCGATCGGTATTGGCGTTGCGATCGGTGCCGGCGTTGCGATCGATGTTTGTGTTCCTGTATTGTTTGGCGGATTGGTCATCGACGACTCGCTCATGGATAGGGGTGAAACAGCCAGATGTGCGCGTAAGACGCTCCCGTGACTTTGGTCCAATCTAACGTGGGACTGCGAATTCGAGAACCGCCGTCGTTCCTTTTGACGTTCCGCCCGCTTCGCTCGACAGGCTCAAGCTGCCGCCGTGCTGCTCGGCCACGAGTTTTACCAGAAACAGCCCCATCCCCATTCCCCTTCCCATTTCCTTGGTCGTAAAGAACGGTTCGCCCGCCCTTTTCAATACCTCAGGCGCCATGCCGTGGCCCTGATCTTTCACAGTAAATCGCACCACGCCGGGCTTCGCGCCGATCGACAGCATGACCCTGGATCTGCTCGGGCTGGCATCAAACGCGTTACGCAGAAGCACGCCCAGCGCCCGCTGCACCGCACGACTCGAAAGCCAGACGCGGTCCGCGCCAGGCTCGATCTCTGTTTGCAAAAGTGCGATCTGATCCTCGGGCAAATCCGCAGACGCTCGGCGAATCAGATCGGCAGAATCAACCAGCCCGGGCTTGTGCAGAAGGTCATCGCCGACGTCCATTCGCATGCGCTGCAAAATGCCGCGACATCGATCGACCTCTTCGCGAATCAGCTGAGCGTCCTCAATTAACTGGGGATCGGCGCTCGAGCGTTTGGCTTCAAGTTCAAGCTCCTTGGCGGTGATCGCGATGGTTCCCAGCGGGCTGCCGAGTTCGTGCGCTGCGCCTGCGGCAAGCGCGGTGAGCGAGGTGAATCGTTCGCTCTGTGCGACGCGGCGCCTGGCCCGTGCGAGCTCGAGTTCGCGCGATTCGATCGCCCGATGCATCTTGTTGACGAAGTACGCGATCAACGTCGCCGCAAGCGGCATCGCCACGAGTTGTCCTGCGGTGATCGCGTTTTCAGGAAGTGCTGCGACCTGGCCGATCGACGGAAGGACTCGGGTCGATAAAAAACATGCGATCACTGCCACCAGCACGATCCACGTCCAAACCCCGCCCAGCACGAAGACCGCGATCGCGACGTGCACCACGTAAAGCACCGTAAACGGATTCGTCGCCCCGCCGCTGAGCATCAGAATCACCGTCAGCAGTATGACATCCAGCATCACCACGCCCGGCATAAGCCAGACCGGCATCAAACGGTTCGGCGTAACCGTTGTTGGAGTCTCTGACACGCCGACCTGCGCACCATCCTCGCCCGACACCTGAGCCTTCGCCCACGACACTCGAGGCTTCGCCCAAGGCACGAGCAGCAGATTGCTGATCGCCGTCGCCGCGATCACGGGCAAGATCCACACCAAAGGAAGTTCGAGCTCAAACACCACAAGTGCAACCACCACCGCGCCGCATTGACCGATCACCGCAAGCCATCGCATTCGAGTCAGCCAGTGCAACAGGATTTGAGGCGCATCACGCGTGACATCTGACATGGTTCAATTTCCTCAAGGTGTAATTTCTTTTCCCTTTGAACATAATCGAACACATGGCGAAATTCGCGGACCAGCTCATCGAATGCATCCGCTCGAAGAACTCGGCCGCGTGTGTCGGCATAGACCCGATGATCGAACAACTCCCGGATGCCATCGCCGGGCCCGTCGCCAAACGCGCTTCCGCATCCGTCGAACGCACCGCCGAGTGGGTGTACACTTTCTCCGCAGAAATTCTTCGCGTTATCGCCCCCTTCGTTCCGATCGTGAAACTGCAAAGCGCATACTTCGAACAGCTGGGCCTGCCCGGAATCAACGCCTACTACAGCCTCATGCACGACGCCAAAGAGCTGGGCCTGCTGACGATCGGCGATGTCAAACGCGGTGACATCGGCTCGACCAGCGAAGCCTACGCCGCCGCGCATCTCATCGACCCGCGCGATGCCGACGACGACGAAACCGCCGCTCCCGACGCCATCACCATCAACCCCATGCTCGGCATGGACGCAATCAGTCCGTTCATCAAGACCGCATCAGATTTCGACAAGGGCCTCTTCGTGCTCGTGCGAACCAGCAACCCGGGCAGTCGTGATTTTCAGGATGTTCAACTGGCCGACGGAAGAAGCTGGAGCGAGCTCGTCGCCGACACAATTGCACCCGTCGCCGCTCGAAGCGAGCACATGGGCACGAACGGCTACAGCTCGATCGGCGCGGTCGTTGGTGCGACGCAAACACACACGATGACGTCACTGCGCGGCCGACTGCCTCACAGTCTCTTTCTGCTTCCCGGCTATGGCACGCAAGGCGCAACCGCCGAGATGACGCGGGCCGCGTTCGACAAAGACGGGCTCGGCGCGATCGTCAGCGCGAGTCGAAGCGTGATCTATCCGCAGCCGACTGGCGGTCGCTGGAGCGACGACGTTCTGGCCGCGGCGAAGCAGCTCACGCACGAGACCAACCTCATCCGACTTTCTTAAAACTCTATGGTGCCATGATTTTAGAAATAGTGCTGCAATCTGCTTACGCAAACGGAACACCGGTCGGAGACCGGTGCCACCGACTTCTTGTAGGTGCCACCGACATTCTACTGGTGGCACAGGTCTCCGACCTGTGCAATATCTCTTTCAGAATCACTCTATACTTCAAGATGTGACAAAGGACTAGATCGCATTCTCAAGCCAATTCATATGAGCGCAGCAGGATCATCATTCAAAGACAAACGCGTCACCGTCGCTGGCCTGGGTCAGTTCGGCGGCGGCGTCGGCGTGACACGCTGGCTCGTCGGCCAAGCGGCTCGCGTTCTCGTGACAGATGTGCTGCCGAAGGAAAAGCTCAAAGATTCGCTTGCAGAAATCTCCGGCCTTCCCGTCGAATTTCGGCTGGGCGAACACCTTGAAAGCGACTTCACCTCTGCCGACATCGTCGTGACTTCGCCCGCCGTGAAACCGTCGAATCCATTCCTGCTCGCGGCCGATCGAAGCGGCGTGCCGATCACAACCGAAATCGCCATCTTCGCCAGCCGATGCCCGGCCCGCGTGCTCGGCGTCACCGGAACCAAGGGAAAAAGCACAACAAGCTCGCTGCTCTATCGCATTCTGCACGACGCGAATCCGCGAACACTGCTCGGCGGAAATATCGGCGGCTCTCTTCTGGGCAAACTCGACACGATTGATCAAAACGATCTCGTCGTCCTGGAATTATCCAGCTTCATGCTCTATTGGCTCGGCAAGGATTCGTGGTCGCCCCACTTGGCCGTGCTGACCATGCTGGGTGAGGACCATCTCGATTGGCACGGAACCATCAAGGACTATCACGCCGCGAAGATGAACATTTTCGCGAATCAGACTGCCGACGATTTTGCGGTCGTTCCTGCGAAAACAGCTTCGTCGGGAAATGCTCGGCGAGTGGACTTCGCGCCAGAGGGCAAGGACATCGCGCTTCGCCTTCCCGGGCCGCACAATCGAAACAACGCCCGCGCCGCCATCGCCGCCGCTGAGTGCGTCGGCATCGATCGCGCGTCGACGGTTCGTTCGATCGCGGACTTTGCGGGCCTGCCACATCGCCTCGAAGTTGTTCACGAGCATGCGAGTGTTCAATGGATCAACGACTCCATCGCGACGAATCCCGCGGCGCTTATGGTCGCGCTCTCGTCCTTCGAGGCAGGGCGGATCATCGCCATCGTCGGCGGGCGAACCAAGGGCCTGGACGACTCTGCCGCGTGGGTCGAACTCGCCTCTCGCGCACGCGTCGTGCTGACCATCGGCGAGGTCGCTGATCACGCCGCAGAGTCCGTTCGCGACGCCGGCGGAATTGCTGAGGTGTGCGACACCCTCGACGTCGCCGTCCGTCAGGCACATCACCTTGCCCGGCCCGGCGACGTCGTTCTGCTCTCGCCGGGCTACACCTCGTACGACCAGTTCGATAATTTCCAACAGCGCGGCCACGCCTTCACCACCCTCGCTCGTTCCATCTCACCCTCCGCATGAAACATCACAATAAAAGCAAAGGTAATTCCGGAAAAAGCAACTCGGGGAAAAGCAATCCGGGAAAGGGCAGTTCCGTCGCCTATCACAATCGCGTCGCCAAGCGCTACGACGCGATCTATTCCGACGACGAGCCGTATTGGCGCTTTCACGACGAAGCCACGTGGCGCGCGGTCAAAAACTATTTGCCTCGAGACCTCAAGAGCAAGTGCCTCGACCTCGGGTGCGGCACGGGCAAGTGGGGCCTGAAACTTCGCAAAAGCGGATTCGACACGACGTTCGTCGATCACTCGCCTGCAATGATTGCAGTCGTAAAGCAGAAGCTCGAAGAGAGTGAAGCACCGCTCGCGATCGTCGCCGACATTATTCAGATGCCGATGCTGGCGGATCAGGTTTTCGCACTCACGCTTGCGATGGGCGATCCGCTTTCGATCTGCACCGACCCGCAGCGCGCCGCACACGAGATGTTTCGAACCACCGCACCGGGCGGCGTCGTCATCGCAACCGCCGACAACCGCGCCGCGGCGATGGATCACTTCATCAACTCAAGCGATCTCGACGGGCTTGAACGCCTGCTTCGCACCCGCCGAACGAACTGGCTCACGCGAGACGAGAACGAGCAGTTCGAAACGACCACGTTCACGCCCGACGAATTGCGCGACCTGTTTCGCCGAAGCGGCTTCGAAGTGCTTCGCGTGATGGGCAAGACGATCTTGCCCGTGCGATCAATTCGCGAGAGTTTGTCGGATCCCGCGACGTTTCGAAGGCTGATCGATATCGAAGTCGAGCTTGAAAAACACGACGACCTCGCCGCCCGCGCGTCGCACCTGCAGATCATCGCGAGAAGGCCTCTTCAGACACCAGTTCAAGCAGCAGTTCAAAAACCGGCCACGTAGTTCTGCGCGATCGGCATTCTTCTTCCGAACCCGAACGCCCGACTCGTCACCTTCAGGCCCGGCGCCGCCTGCCTGCGCTTGTATTCGCTTCGGTCGATCAGCTTGATCACCCGCGTAACGACGGCCGAATCAAAGCCCGCGGCGATGATCTGTGCCGCGCCCTCTTCCTGCTCGACATACCGGTCGATGATCGCGTCGAGCATGTCATACGGCGGCAATGAATCCTGGTCCGTCTGGTCGGGCCGAAGCTCGGCACTGGGCGGCTTCGTGATCGATCCGATCGGAATCAATTCGCGCCCCGCCACAACATTCAAGTGTCGCGATAGCTTGTAAACATCGGTCTTGGGAACGTCGCTGATGACCGCAAGTCCGCCGCACATGTCGCCGTAAAGCGTGCAATATCCGACCGCGATTTCGCTCTTGTTTCCCGTGGTCAAAAGCAGGTGCCCGAACTTGTTCGAGAGCGCCATCAACAGGCCGCCGCGAACTCGTGACTGCAAATTCTCCTCCGTCACGTCAGGCGCTTGACCCGCAAACATGCCCTTCAGCGCGTGCTCGTACGCGGCGTGCATCGGCTCGATCGGAATCGTGTGGCACGCGATCTTCAAATGCTTCGCCAGCAAAACCGCATCCGCGATCGAGTGATCGGAGCTGAATCGCGACGGCATCGCCACGCCGACGACGTTGTCCGCGCCCAGCGCCTCGACCGCCAATGCCGCAGTGACCGCCGAGTCGATCCCGCCCGAAAGGCCCAGCACAACGCTTTTGAAACCGCACTTCTTCGCATAATCACGCAGGCCCAGCACCAGCGCCTTGTGAATCGACGCGATGCCGACGGTATGTGTTTCAATGCGCTGCTGATCGCCAGATGACTTCGCCGCCATGTCGACAATCAGCAGATCCTCCTCGAACTCTTTCGCCTGCGCGATCACGTTGCCGTGTTGGTCGAGCACCAGACTGTTGCCGTCGAACACCAGCTCGTCGTTCCCGCCCACCTGGTTGACGTAAACTAAAGGCAATCCGAACTCCGCACACTGCGACGCAAAGAGTTTGAGCCGAAAGTCGTGCTTGCCTTCGACGAACGGACTCGCCGACGCATTGACGAGCAGCTTCGCGCCGCTTCTTGCCAAGTCTCCGATCGGGTCCGCCGCGTAGAGTTTATTGGGCAACATCCGTTCGTCGTTCCAGAGGTCTTCGCAGATCGACAGGCCGACCTGAGTGCCCGCGATGTCCACCACTTTATTCGCGCGGTCCGTCGGCCCCGGCTCGAAGTAGCGCGACTCATCGAACACGTCGTACGTCGGCAAGAGCGTCTTGAAATGTCTCGACACCACGCGCCCGCCCCTGCACACCGCAACCGCATTAAAGAGCGGCCGACCGACTTCCGCCGTGTTCCGCTCCGCGTATCCCACGATCACCGTCAGGTCCGGGTCCACGCCTTCCGCCACACGCTCGACCGCGCGGATGTTGTCGTCCACGAACGAAGGCTTCAGCAGCAAATCCTTCGGCGGATATCCCGTGATCGAAAGCTCCGGAAACACCACCACCGTCGCACCCTGCGTCTTCGCACGCGAACAGAATTCGAGAATCTTCGCCGTGTTGGCGCGGATGTCGCCCACCGTCGGATTAATCTGTGCCAAAGCGATTTTCATTGCGACTTTCATTGCGGAATCCATCCACCATTCTAGGCCCGACGACTTACGACGCATCTTCCTTCAGCGGCGTCGTTAGCTCCCCTTCGGCACCAGCCTCACGAACCTTCTATTGCCCAGCTGCAAGACCGTCGGCCGATCAATCATAATCACCTCGTTCGCCTTCTCGGGCGAAATCTTCTCCCCATCAATCCGCACCGCGCCTTCCTTCAGCTTGCGATTGCCCTCGCTGTTGCTCGTCGCGAATCCCGCCTTCACCAATAACATCACGGGCTTGTGCTCGCCCTTTTCGATCTCCAATTCCGGCACATCGTCCGGAATCCCGCCCTGCATCGCCGTCTCAAATTGCTTGTGCGCGTTCTGTGCCTCTTCGGCCGTGTGAAGCCACGTGATCAGCCGCTTCGCGAGCGACACCTTCGCATCTCGCGGACTCGCAGCGATCGCCCTTCGCACTTCGTCCAACGGCTCGTCCGTCAGCAGTGTGTAATAACTTTCGAGCAGCGCATCGGGCAATCGCATCACCTTCCCAAACATCCCGCCGTCCCCCGTCGCCGGGTCCGTCACGCCGATGTAATTCCCTTTGCTCTTGCTCATCTTCATCGTCCCGTCCGTCCCCACGAGCAGCGGCGTCACGATCACAAGCTGCCCCTGCTTCCCCTCGCCCTGCTGCAATTCCCTTCCCACCAGATTATTGAAAAGCTGATCGTTCCCGCCCAGCTCGATGTCCGCATCGATCACCACAGAATCCCACCCCTGAAGCAGCGGATAGAACAATTCGTGCAGAAAGATCGGCGTCTTGTCCGCAAATCGTTTTGAGAAATCATCCCGCGATAGCAACTGATCGACCGTCTTCTTCGACAGCAACCCGATCACATCAATCATGTTCATCTTCCCAAGCCACTCGCCGTTGTATCTCACCTCAAGGTGCTCCGGCTCCGTGCGCAAAATCTTCGCCACCTGCGTCACGTACGTCCGCGCGTTCGCGTCGATCTGCTCCCCCTCCAACTTCGGCCGAAGCGCGTTTCTCCCCGTCGGGTCGCCCACCCTTGCCGTGTAGTCTCCGATGATGAGCACCGCCTTGTGCCCCCAATCCTGAAACTGCCTCACGATCTTCAAGGGCACGCAATGCCCCAGCGTCACATCCGGGGCCGTCGGGTCCATGCCCAGCTTGATCCGCAAAGGCTTGCCCGATCTCTCCGACGCGTCGAGCCGTTTGGCGAGCTCCTCGGGCGAGATGATCTTTTCGCTTCGCCTTTGCAGCGCTTCAATCTTCTGGGCGGTG
>JBBQKP010000083.1:0-13319 GCA_038326995.1 Tepidisphaerales bacterium | reverse complement strand
AAGCCCACCCGCGCCGCAATCGGTCAACGCGGAAAAGAGCCCCAGATCGCGTGCTTGAAGGAGCACGTCCATCATGCGTTTTTGTGTGATGGCGTTGCCGATCTGTACGGCGTGGCTGAACTCGTCGGCGTGGCCGCTGGTGAGCTCGGCGCTGCTAAACGTCGCGCCGTGAATTCCGTCGCGACCAGTGCGCCCGCCGATGACGACGACGGCGTCGCCCGGCATGGTTTTTTTATTGATCTTGTCATTGGGCAATAGACCGACGCAGCCGCAGAAGACCAGCGGATTGGCGACGTAGTTCGCGTCGAAATAGACCGCGCCGTTGACGGTCGGAATGCCCATCCGATTGCCGTAATCACGAACGCCCAAGGCGATCTGCGTCAGCACCCGTTTGGGATGAATGACGTTGCGTGGAAGGTCGATCGTGTCAGGAAGCGCGACGCAGAAAACGTCGGTGCTGGCGATGGGCCGAGCACCCAGGCCCGTACCCAGGACGTCGCGAATGCAACCGCCGATTCCGGTGGCGGCCCCGCCGTAAGGTTCGATCGCGCTGGGTCTGTTGTGCGTTTCGACTTTGAAGCAGACCGCGTCGGTTTCATCAAATGCGATCACGCCCGCGTTGTCCTTGAAAACGCTCAGGCAGAAATCCGCCTCGCCCGCGATTCGACGGCGCTCGATCAGCGTCTGCGTCGCGCCGAAGATCGTCTCCTTAATCAAATTCTTATACGTGCGAACCACCGCGCCCGATTCGTCGATCACCTCGACTCTGCTCTTGAGCGTCTTGTGCACGCAATGCTCGCTCCAGGTTTGTGCGAGGGTTTCAAGTTCAATATCGGTCGGCTCACGGCCCTGCGTGCGGAAGTGCGTCTGCACCGATTTCATTTCCTGGAGAGAGAGAAAAAGGTGCCCGTCGCGACTGAGTTTTTGGAGCTGCGCATCATCAAGCTCGCGCAGGGCGATGTGCCGAAGCGTGTTGTCGGCCTTGGGTGCGACGGCGAACGCGTTTGGCATGAAGGTTTTGAGTTGCACCTGCTCGACGACGGAATTCGCGAGGTGTGCCTTGGCAATCTGCCGAAGCACATCGTCGGGAAGGTGATGATCGAATCGAAAAGATTTTCCAGTCCGCACTTCGCTGGCGTCGATGTTGAGAGCGCGAAGTGCGCCTAGGACGGTGGCTGCGACGGGGTCCATCACGCCGGGCTTGAGATGGACTTCGACGAGCGAACCTTTTCGAAGGCCGTCGGTAATTCGTGTGTGGAACACTGCACTCTCTGCGATCGGGTCGCTGAGCAAATGAAGCACTTTTTGTTTTTTTTCATCACTCAGACCCGGGGCTTCGAACAAAAACACCCGCGTCGTGTAGATCGGTCCCGGGTCGGGAAAGGACTGTGTGATCGACGCGCGCAATGCGATGGCGGGTGAGCGGGCGGTCTCAAGTTCGGGCTTCGTCCAGACGTCTACGCGATGAATCATGCGGCCATGATAATGAAATGCCGCAAAGTTCCGAGAGGCGAGGACGAGGTTGCGCTTGACCTAAATGAGACCGGCCCGTTTCGGGTGCCACAGGCCGGTACTCCGCCCTGTGTCTTGCGGGTGTGAAACGTTTATCCACTTCGCTTCGGCAACACAGCTTTGAGTACAAAGTTGTGGCACCCGGAAAAGACGAGGTTACTCAGAAGAACTGATGAAATTCGCAAAGGGAACTAACCAACAGTAACGAGAGACTGTTCTACTCCGCCGGCTCGATCATCGCACTCATGCTCCCGGCCGAGGCCTGAAGGCGCGGGTCTTTGCCGAACGCGTGAATCTGATCGCGTTTCAGTTCCGCGTGTTCTTTGTGCGTGGTAAGGACAATAACGCGTCCGGTTTCGTCGACGACCTTAGCCATCTTCAGCCCCGTTTCAACAGGATGCGCGAAGACGGTTTTGAGTAGTTCGATAACGTATTCGTAGGTGTGATCGTCGTCGTTGAGAAGGATCACGTTGTACTTGGGCAGCTCCTTCGAAACCGGCTTGGTTTCTTCCTTGGGCTTGAAGCCGGGAAGCGTACGGGTCTTTGTTGCTGATGTCGTGTTACTCATAAAAGTCTTTCAGTCTCTATGATTCACTGTAGGGAGGTGTTTCGTCAAGAAAATTTGTCGGATAGTCTTTGGAGATGTTCAACGTGACGGTATTCCTCTCGTCCGGGCAAAACGTCGATCGTAAATTTTTTGATCTCGCTCGCGAGGCGGGAGACGCGATCGCAAGGCAAGGGTGGACGTTGGTCTACGGCGGGAACGCGGTGGGGCCGATGAAGAGCCTGGCCGACGGCGCACGTGAGGCCGGGGGAAAAGTCGTCGGCATTACGCCTCAGGTTTTCGTGGATCACGGCGTGGCCGATACGCGCTGCGACGAACTGATTGTTGTGAAGAACATGGGCGAGCGGAAACACCTTCTGGCACAGCGGGCCGACGCATTTCTCACACTTCCCGGCGGCGTTGGAACGCTCGAAGAGTTCATCGAAATCCTCGTCGCCAAACAACTCGCCTACCATAAGAAGCCGATCGCGCTGCTCGACATGGGTGGCGTGTGGGCGCCCATGATGGAGTTCTTCGAGCGGGGAATTGCCAATAGGTTCGTACGCGAAACGACGCGGACAGACTTCGCGAGAGTGGATGATGTTTCTGCCGCGATCCGATACTTCAATGACAGCTTCACGAAATGACCGCTGATCGACATGATCGCCGCACGACCCCCGACCGAGCGCGGTATTTTTTCCTGATTTCACTCGGCCTGTCGCTCGTGTGCCATGGGGCTTTGGTCTGGATCGGCGCAACATGGCTCAGCAAAGTGAGTTCCACGGCCGTTGTTGTGTCGTCGGCGCAATCGTCGGCGCCGGTGATCGTTCCGACGCAAGAACTTCCGCCGCCGGTCATTCGCTGGGGCGAGGGCGACTCGACGGGAACGGCACAGGCGTCGCTCAATGACGTCACGGAGCTGCGCGCGCCGCAAGCACCCGTTGATTCGCCTTTGCTTCGTAAGGACGCGAGACGGTCGACAGCACAGGAACAACTCGAAGCAAATCGCGCGGAGCGTGAGAGCACAGAGGCAAAGCAGCAGAAGCAATTGCTACAGCAACGTGCACCGACGATCCGCGATGCCCTGACTCAGCGGCAGTTCAAGCGGCCCGAAGAGTCAGGGGAGGCGAAGCAGGAGGCCCAAAAAGCTCTCGCGCAGCAATCTGCCGAAACACAAAAAGAAACTGACCTACAGCAAGCCGTTGAGGCGGCCCAAGCCGCGCTAAACACTGCATCGGATGCAAAGGAGGATGCCGACGTTGCCGATACAGAGACCGACGCGTTCAGCACGAAGGAAGGGTTCGATTTTCAGCGCGGCGGAGCGAAGGCCAGGCCGGGAAGAATGGTCAAGTTCAAACGGCCCGAGGTCGATCTCGCGTTCCGTGCGGACGTGACGCAACTGGGATTGCCAATCGGCACGGTGCTGCGTGTTCGCATCGACAAGACCGGCTCGCCACGGCAGGTGGAAGTCGTACGATCCAGCAACAGCACGATCATCGATCAGTACATTACGGTGGCGGCGTACGCGTCGTGGTTCGAGCCGAAAGAGCCTTATGAATTTGATTTCGGCGTAACGTTTCGTTGAACGGGCGTCGAAGCAAGTGCGGCATTTCCGAGATGCAATTACGACTATTTATCAAACTCGTCGCCGCGAAATGAATTGCCCAAGTAGGTGGCGCGAACGCCCGGGTCGTTAATGCACTTTTTGGGTGTGCCTTCAAATGTGACGACGCCGTTGTCGATGATGAGCGCGCGATTGCATACGCGGAGGGTCTGGGCGACGTTGTGGTCGGTGATGAGCACGGACTTTCCAAATTCATCGCGCAGGCGTAGGACTTCGCGCTGGAGGTCTTCAACGGCGATTGGATCGACACCGGAAAACGGCTCGTCGAGAAGAATGAGTTTTGGGTCGGTTACGAGAGCACGCGCGATTTCAAGTTTGCGACGCTCGCCGCCCGAGAGTGTTTCGGCGCGCTGGTCGCGCACCTTGAGAAGCCCGTAATTGGAGAGAAGCTGATCGGCCCGCATTCTTCGCTCGGCCCGCGAGAGCGAAAGCGTTTCGAGAATGGCGATCAGGTTTTCCCAAACGGTGAGGCGTCTAAAGTCGCTACGTTCCTGGGGCAAATATCCGAGCTTGCGGCGGGCACGCTCGAACATCCGCAAATGCGTCACGTCCTTGCCGTCGAACGCGACCGCACCGCGGTCTGGGACGATCATGCCCAGAATCATGCGGAAGGAGGTTGTTTTGCCCGCACCGTTTCGGCCGAGCAGGCCAACGACTTCCTGCTGCTGCAGGACGAACGAAACCTCGTTGACGACGGTTCGCCCGGCGTAGCTTTTTACAAGTTTCGTCACTTCGAGCAGATTCATCCGTACGTTCTACGCGGGCTGACGGCTGAGTCCAACACGGACCGACCATGAAAGCGGCCGGGTAGCAACGAATTACTAACGAGCTCGCCTGTGGATAACTCGTGGAGAACTACGGGTCGCCAGGGGAAATGCGGTGCAACAGAATTAGGATGTCGGCCGCTGGAACCCGATCAGCTCATACAACCCTAAAAATTGGCGCACGCGCGTTGACACAGGTGCTTTCGTCATAACGCTATGTAAATAAACTGTTTGTGAAGTTTAGATTGGCGGATAAGTGAATGGTGTTGGTGAGGTTGAAATTCGCACGGTTTTCGGGCACTGCTCCTCAACCGATAGCCCAGCTTTATTGGACCCTCTAAGTGGGCTGTGGATAACCTCTGTTTTAAACGCGTCACGGGCTCCGCCCGAATGGGTCAAATTCGGGTTCATGGCGTTCGTGAAGGGCGGGAAAATCGGCCCATATTCAGCGTCCATCATTGAATGACCGGTTGAATTTTTCGGGGCTTGTGTCACGATGGCTTTTCCGACCAAACTTAAAAGGAACTATCTCCCATGAGCAACACCGCATCATCCACCGCCGACAAATCGCAAAGCTTTTCTTCACAGCCCAAAATTCCCTTGGGCGTTCAGCTATGGTCGGTTCGTGACGACATCAAGGCCGATATGGCCAGGACGCTGCTGGAGGTCGGCAAGATGGGATATGATGGCGTGGAGTTCGCGGGCTACGGCGATCACAAGGCCGCCGACGTGAAGAAATATCTCGACGCCGCGGGTCTTAAGGCCTGCGGGTGTCACATCGGGCTCGACTCTTTTGACGATGCGAAATTCAACGCCACAGTCGATTTTCACAAGACGATCGGGTGCGATTGGCTGATCGTTCCCGGGCTCGACGCGTCAATGCGGAACACACCTGAAGCGTGCAAGAAGACTGCGGAGCTGCTCACTGCCGCGACGCACAAATTGGCGAAGTTCGGACTCAAGACGGGGTTTCATTTGCACGATGCGGACGTGAAGCCGCTGTCGGACGGCAAGAGTGCGTGGCAGCACATCGCCGCCGCGACGCCGGTCAATTTCATCATGCAATTTGACACGGGCAACGCGCAGCAGGGTGGGGCGGACCCGATTAAGGGGCTGCACGAACTTAAGGGCCGCGCGCTCAGTCTGCATCTCAAGGAATTTCCGATGGACGGCTCGCCGATCGGCGGCGGGACGATTCAATGGGAGCAGGTTTTCGAGGCCGCGAAATTGGCGGGCACGCAGTGGTATGTCGCGGAGTGCGAGGTGTATATCAAGCATAAGCCGCTTGATCTGATTGCAGCGTCGGCGAAGTGGCTTCGCTCGCAGGGTGTGTAAGGTTTGCCGGGTCAAAAACGCGAAAAATTGCTGCGCCCTAGAACGGCACGGCCTGGTCAGTCCACTCGTCGGCCTTGAGAACCTGCTTCCGGTTGAACTTACCAATGTGCTCGGCCCGGGCCTGTGCGAAACGGATGAGGTTGTCGGCACCGATCAATCGCCAGGCCTTTCGCAATTTAATAGCGTGTCGTTTGAATAGATCGTCTTCAGCGCAAGCGAACATCTGGGCACAACCCGGGTCACCCTGACGTGCGGCGCGACCAAAGAGCTGACGGTCGATTCGAGAGCTGCTGTGCGGCTCGGTGCAGATGACGTGCAGCCCGCCCAATTCGACAACGCCGTCGCTGAGCAGAATGTCCGTTCCGCGGCCCGCCATGTTCGTCGCGACCGTGATCGAACCTTTCTGCCCCGCCATTGCAATCGTGTTGGCTTCCTGTGCGTCTTGACGCGCGTTGAGCAGACGATGCACCTTGCCCGCGGCATCGAGTCGCCGGCCGACTTCTTCGCTGGACCATACGCTTCGCGTGCCGACGAGTACTGGCACGCCTCGCTCGCTCAGCTCGATAATTCTTGAAACGACGGCGTCCCATTTTTGGTCTGACGAATCGAAAAAGCGAATGGGAAGTTGCTTGCGGATGTTTGGCTTGTTGGTGGGAATGCGTACGACCGGTGTGCGGTACATCATCCAAATCTCGCCCGCGGCTTCTTTGCAGGTTCCGGTCATTCCAGAAATCTGCGGATACTGTCTGAAAAACCGCTGGAACGAAATTCGCGCCAAGTTTTCTTTGTCGGCGGTGATTTTGACACTCTCCTTGATCTCAATCGCCTGGTGAAGCCCGTGGCGCCAGGAGCGATCCGCCATCACGCGACCCGTAAATTCGTCGATAATGACGATTTTTTTCTCGTCATTGATCATATAGTGCTCGTCGCGATGGAAACAAAATTTTGCCACCAGGGCCTGCGTCACCAGCTCTTCAGAACGACGACTTCCCGCCCAGAATCCGTTTTCCAAGGCATTGAGTTCGTCCAGACGGTCTTGACCCTGGGTCGTGAGGTCGATGCTACGGACCTGTTTGTCGATTTTGAAATCGGTGTGTTCTTCCAACTTCTCCGCAAGCGAGAACGCCCTGCGATATCTCTCGGAATTCACGTCGTCGTCAGGCGAGTTGCTGATGATCAGCGGAGTGACGGCCTCATCGATGAGCAGCGAATCTGCCTCGTCGACGATCGCGCGGAACAATCCGGGCACGAGCATTCGTCCGCGAAGCCCGCCGCCCTGGAGCATCGACACTGCGGTCTGCGTGCTGTTGCGGAGCTGGCCCATCATGATCTGGTCGCGTAGAAAATCGGCGACGAGTTCCTTGCTCGTGCTGTACACCGCGCCTCTGCGGTACATGTCGATTCGCTCGGGCTGTTCTGTCTCGTGGGTCACGTAACCCACGGACGAGCCCATCTGGTCGTAGATCGGGCGATTCAATTGCGCGTCACGTGCGACCAGATAATCGTTGACGGTGATGACGTGGATCGGCTTGCCCGCCCACGACATGATCGACGCCGCGACCGCCGCGGTTAGCGTCTTGCCTTCACCCGTCGCCATCTCGATCACGCGGCCTTCGTGCAGCGCCATCGCCCCCATCACCTGCACCGGGTAAGGACGCTTCCCGACCGCACGCCAGGCCCCTTCACGCGCCAAGGCGAAGGCCTGTATGAGCTTGTGGCCTACGAGCTTGTTGACCCGGGCGTCCTGCTTCAACAATTCGACGCGCTCGCGAAATAAAGTTGAAGAAAGAACGTGAAATTCTTTTTCGAGTGCTTCTACTTTGTTCGCCAACTTACGGAGCCTGGGTAGCACCGGAATTCGGTTCTTGATCTTGCCGTATATCCACGCGATCGGAATATCCGTGTTCTTCAGGTCCGGCTGCTTTACGCGGCGGGCATCGAACACGGAGTAGATTTCGGCGGCTGCAGACATTGGAAGGAATTTCGACAAACCACAACCGCTCTACTGGTGATGCGAGACGCAGATGGCCCAGGAGACATCTTGTGCGAGTATAGACGCCAGACTGCAATCAAACGAAACAAGCTGATGGAAAATTTTCCGTCAACTTGTTTCGTTTGAGTCGTACCGGTTTTGGAATGGAAGGCCGCGGCTTATCGCTGGACTTGTTTAAGCACCACGTTGCGGGCCTGTGCGGCGGGGAGATTCAGGCCGCCCCGGGCTTCAGCGGCCGCGGCGCGGACTGCGAGGTCTTGGGTCTCGATCACGGCCTTCTCGAGAGCGGCGACATCGGACTCGCTTAGTTTACTGCCATGCAGTTTCGCGCTCTTGGCAAGCGACTTGAACAGGCTCACTCGAAGCTCGGCGGGCGTCGCGTCGGCGTTGGCCTTGGCGAAAAGCTGCGACTGCGCGTCCACGTCGTCGAGCAGTGCCAGAACGTCGCCGACGATTGAAACCACTTCGGGCCTGGTGTCGTTGGCGAGCGACTGAAGCAGGGTGCCCTTGATGACGGGAAGTTCTGCCGGGGCGATGGCACCGAGCTGAACCAGGCGAGTTCCGGCGCGTGTGGCGTATTCGGTCGCGACGGCGGGATCGACGGGCACCGAGCCGACTTTGGCGTTGGCGGCGTTGATCTCCGTGACCAGCGCGGCGGGGTCGGTGGTGACGGTCGTGGTGAGGAGCTTGTCGGAGAGCTTGAGCTGCTCGAAAGCCGATTGCGTTGTTTCGGTCTGAACCAGTCGGGCGGCGCCCCGAAGTTTTGGGGAAGAAGCCAATTGGACCAGAACGGAGTTGGCGGTTTCGGGACTGACGTCTTTGGTCAGCACGACGACATCGACCGAAGGCAGACCGGCGGCCGACGTTGCGACGTCGGCGGCGCTGGTGACGACGGCCGCGACTCCGCCGCCGGCCTTGATCGGCTCGACCAGCGCGTTGGCGGCGTCGGTCGTTGCGGAAATGATCAGCACCGAGGTCTGTCCGGTTTGGCTGATCGCTTCGCCGAGCAAGGGCACGACCAGATCGGCACCGTCGAACGCGACGCCTGCCTTGCGGGCATCGGCGACGGCGAACGCGGCTTCGAAGCGAACGCGACGGTCGGGATACTGCATCGCCGCGATCAGCGCGCTGTCGGCCTTGCTCAGGTCCGTGTTGGCCGGGCCGGCGATTTCCTGCTGCGAGCGAATGATTTCGAACGCGACGGCCGCATCTCCGTCGGCAATTGCCCGCGTGAGCGCCAGGTCGAGGAATGATGTGCCGCTGGTCACACCATAATAGTGTGCCTTGGGCTGATCAGTGCCGCGTGTCGGGTCAGCTGCGCCTGCGAGTTCGACTTCACGCTTATAGTTGGCGACGAGCCAGAGCGCGAGCGACTTCGTGGCAAGTTCTCCTTCGGAACCGTCTTGTATTTCCAGAGCGTATTCGGCCGAACGGAGCGTCATGATCTCGGCGTAAACAGCGTGCGGGACTTCGCGTTTTTCCAGGCCCAGTTCCTGGTTGTAATACCAAACGTTCGCCAGCGGGTTGCGATTATCAAACGCGATCGACGACTTGCCGGTGTAGAACTTCTCGGCCAGGTCGTGGAAGCCTTGGCCCGCACCCGTGGGCGAGACGCCGAGTCGACCCAGGGCGATCAATGCGGCTTCCTTCACGGGGCCGGTGGATTTCGGTGAGGACGAGAGCCGTTCGAGATACGGTGCGACATCGGCATAGCCCGACTCACCGAGGATCGCGATGACCTGTGCGAGCGTGTCGTTGTCGGTCAGTTCGGTCGCGGCGACAAGGGGGTTGAGCGCGTCTTTGCCCAGGTCGCGAAGGGCCTTGCGGACCGAAGCATGAAAGGCAGATTTATCAGGACTTTTGAGATAGTTCAGAAGCTGCGGAACAGCCAGTTCGCCACTGGACTTGAGATTTCGCAGGCCGTTCTCGTAGGCGATTTGATTGACGTTCAGACGCTGAATCTGCTGGTCGATGAAGTTCGGGTCGGATCGGCGGGCGAAGCGACCGTCGGCAAGGGTCTTTTGGATCGCGCCGGCCTGTTCCTTGATGGCGGCGACACTTTCATAGCGGAGCATCCACTGCGTGAGGTCGTCGCCGCGAGCGGAGGCGACTTTCTCGAAGCTGGTCAGTAGGACCAGTGGCTCGCTTCCGGCGGCGATGATCGCGTCGGCCTTAACCTTGGCGGCGTCGTATCGGCCGATCTTGGCGAAGTGCCAGAAATCTTCGACGTCACGATCGAGCGGCGATTTTTCCATTACCGCTGCGCTCTGTGCGAGCGCCGAGCTCGGAGTCATTAGAGGAGACATGACGGAAAGACCGCAAAGCACCAGGGCAACAGGCATTGCCGCGCCCACGCAAGCGTTCGCCAGGGCGGCGATTTTGGTCGCGTGGGTTCGGCCGATTTTCGAGCAGTTGTTTGTGCGGGTGGTCGTCATTGACTTCATTACTGTTCCTGTGCTCATAAGTTGTGTCTCCTGATCTGACATTTGGGGTCGTGGACGTTTTCGCGGATTTCGGACTTCCGTTCCGACTGGCCACTTAACGCGACTGGGATTGTTCAGGGACGGAGACTTATGGTCAAGAAGCGAGGGTGCAGGGGACAGGGAACTGGGGACAGGGAACAGGCTGCCGTGGACAGACCGCTAGCGACAGGGTTCACTCAATGCCGCGTTCATTCAACTACCGAGCGTAGCGGATGTTGAACTGGAAATCGGTCGCGGCCTGGCTCATGCTGTTGGCCTGCAGGTATTCGGGCACGTTTGGGTCCAGGGTCTTGGTGAAAGGCCCGCTGGAGCTGATTTCGCGCCCGCTTCGATCAAAGAACTTGACGGTGTATTGAATGTAGAGCCTTCGATTGACGGCAGATCGGATGGGGACTTGAACCAGCAGGAGATTTCCCGCGTCATCGCGTGTGGCGGTGGGCTGCCCGACGGCAGTCTCTTTGCGAAGGTCATTGTCGGTCAACATGACCTGCGACGCTTGGAACGGATCGGCCCGGGCCTGGATCGGGGCGCGGACGCGTTCGCACGCCAATGATGTAAGGAGAATCGAAACGACGGAGACAGATACGAGGGGAGCAAATATTTTTTTCATGAATGCGAAGACCATTTGAAGTGATGTCTTATTGATCAGAGCAGGGTGACGAGCTTCATCGATTGGCAGGATCCCATGACGCCGAAAGCTGCGACATGATTTTGCGAGCGAGGAAGCGGGTGTATCTGTTGATTTGGGTTTTTTCAAGAGGCGGGGGCACATCGACGAACGCACGCGCGAGGGACTCGCCGCCGCTTTGAGGTTGGCCCTGGCCCTGATCTTGTCCCTGTCCCTGTGCTTGGCCCTGTCTTTGCCTGGGCGTGTTGATGGCCTCGACCAGCATGCGAATTTCGAGCCCATCTTTCGTCTGACGCGTCACCTTCGCCTGCGCCTGAATAAGAATGTCGGCGTCAAGCCGCTCGGCCAGTTCGCGCAGCGCGGTCGGCCGGCCGGCTTCGAGCTCCTTGACCTGTTCTTCCGTAAGCCGCTGCCTTGCCATGTCCGCGGAAATCAGCGTCACCTTTCCGCCCGCGCTGAACCAATCACTCAGAACGGTCTCGATCGCGTCATAGTCGATGCGAGATGCGGCCACCTCATCATACTGCCCGGCGGCGAGGTAAACTTCCCTGGTTTCTCTGAACGTGGCGGGGCCTTCGGATTTGAACGAGTCGAACTTCTCATCGACGCGGTCCTGGAATCGGCCCGTTGATTCTGAAGTCTGTCGGCGTTCGATATCAACAGCGGCTGAGGATTCCTGACGCACGTCCACGCCCACGAGCGTTCGCGGCTGTGTGACGGGAATGATCTGACCCTCGACGGTTCGGTTCACGAACACGACGATCCTCGGCTTTCCGACGGCCTCATACGCGCGGACGAACGCCTGCTGCTCTGGAGGTGCTTGTGTGATCAAGGGGACGTCCTCATAGAGAGGCGCAGGCGCGCCGCCTTCATCCTGAGATGAATCTCGAAGCGGACGCAGCGGGTCATAGCTCGTGACTGCGCCCTGTGATGGATCGCGCGGGACGTTAATTCGGGCGGGGGCCGGCGCGGGTGACTGGCATCCTGCGAAAATCGTCGCGGCACCCATGGTCGCCACCATCGCGACGATTCGAGCGCCGTGTGTGGCGCTAACTAATGATCCGCTTGATAAGCTATTTGGTAATGTCATGTGTGATGTTTTGGACACGCGAACGGCTGCGTCGTTGGTGATGAAATTCCGGAAGAGACTACCCATCCGCACCCGTGCGTGTCTCAACATCGTCCGAAGGTTTTACTGTGCGGTCAACACGTGCCGCAGAATCGTCAGAGCGGACGACAGGCGGACGACAAGCGGACATCAATCATCACGAGATTGTTCTGGCACGTTCTGGCCGATAGAAACAGGACGAAGGTAAAAACAAAAGACCAATTTATGGAGCACCGAATGACAAACAGAAGCGTGAAGACTCGAAGTGTGAAAACCGCGGCGTGCCTAATGATCGCGGCGAGTTCGATGGTGGCCGGATGTAATAGCGATAAGCCGGGCGAGTTCGGACGCCAGCGTCCTCCGGTGGGCGATCTCGACCCGCGTGATCGCGGCCTGCAGTCCGCCGACGTCGTGCAGGCGTCCGATCAGATGGCCATGACACTGCTGGGCCTTCCAGAACTCAACGCCTCGCGCGAGCGCTGGACGATCGTCGTGACGGGTGTTCAGAATCAGACGGCCACTTCGCGTCAATCGCTGGACGTGTTTCTGATTCGCTTGAAAACCAACCTCGCACGTCAGGGTCGCGGCCGAGTGCAGCTGATCGAAAATCGTGAGCAGTTTCGCGACCTCCAAAACCGTGAACTCGAACAGGAGCGCGACGACTTCGGTCAGGGTCCGGGGGCGGCCGCGCCTGGAAAGAAGGGCATTCAGCCCGACTTCGGCCTGTACTGCACCGCACGCGATCTGCCCAACCGCGGCACGAATTACTATCAGTTCGAGTTCAAACTCACGGACCTCAACACGCGCGAAATCGTCTGGACGGACATGTACGAGGTACGGGTCGCGAACTAGTGCTTTGAGCAAGTTAAAATAGGCGTGACTCTAAAAAATTGCATGAAATGTCGGTGGCACCGGTCTCTGACCGGTGTTCTGTATGTGTGACAGAGCACTGGTTCGTGAATCTTCTTCAAGGTGAGAAAGCTGAGATGACATTAACAAGGCAGATGCATAAACCACACGCAGGCGAATGGGCTTGGAAGATTTCCTCTTTCAGGCCCGGCCTTGTTTGCGCGCTGCGTGTATGTGCTCTTCATGCTCTGTTCATCACGCTCGTGTTTCTATCGGGATGCGCCAACGCACTTCAGCACGGCCAGAGTTCGGCGCTCGATTCAGTCGACCTTCAGCAAATGACCGACGACATGGCGATGAAGATCGCGGGCGATCCGGAAGTACTGCAGACCTTCGCGCGAGAAGGGCCTTTGGTTGTGGTGGTGAGGCCGGTAGAAAATCGTCTGAGCGGCGAGGTGATTCCGCGCGGACAGGCCGAG
>JBBQKP010000082.1:0-13345 GCA_038326995.1 Tepidisphaerales bacterium | reverse complement strand
ACAAAAGCATGAATAACCACTATACGAAAAAGCCGAGGCGGTCAGCACTCGGCTTTATGGTGTGGACGTCGTCGTCGCTGAAAGTCGATTGACAACTCAGGCGGCCTGATTGCGGTTCTGCTCGAGCCACATCGCGATCGCTTCGCGCGAAATGTCGGCGATGCTCTGCAGTCCCTGCTCGGTCAGCTCGTTCTGAAACACCACGGTCTTGAGCTGCTGATGCACGGATTTGGGCAATCGCAGATAGACGCCCACGGTCGCTTCGCCGGTCGCGGGGACGACGTCGATGGTGACGCGATTTTCTGAAACACGATACTCGACTTTCTTCACTTTCTTCTGAGCCGAAATAGGCGAAGCAGCCTGGGCGATCGGAGCTTGGACGTACTCGGCGGCGGACTGGGCGGGCTGATCATTGTGACGAGAAGCTGTCGGCGCGACTGTCGGTGTGATCACTTCGGGCACTCTGACGTGTGGCCGGATCGATCGCATGACGGCATCCAGTTCAAGCGGCTTTGGTGATGTGACGGGTGAGCTCATGGGGCAGGACCTCTGAAAAAAGATTGCGAATTTCGGTGGCGGCGGCAACGGCGCCGGCGTCCTTCATGCGTGTGACGACGGTCTGATGCGTGACGGCCTTCGCGTAGGCGTCGCGCATCGACAGCGCGGTCGTGGCGAGGGGTTGTTTCAGGCTTCGCAGGCTGGTGCGCATCAGCTCGTGCAGATTGCCGACCGTGCGGACGAAGTTCAGGACCAGGCGAACGTCGAGATCCCCCCTGCCGTCCGCCAGGCGCGCGGCACGGACTTTTTCGATCGACTCTTTCGTGGTTAACGTCGCCTGCACGTCCAGCGTGGTGGCTCGGGTGGGAATGAGAATCTGCGACGCAAAATACATGAGCACGTGCGTTTGTTCGTTGAGTCGCGGCGCGCCATCGGCTATGACGACGTCGTGAGAGGCTTCGAGTTCCTGTATCTGCGCCACAAGCGCCGCGGCCTCCAGCACCGGGACACAGGTCACGCCAGGCTCCGCCAGCGTGACCCAGCCCGACGCCGACTGCTGTGGGTCATTATCGATCAACGCGACTTTCAAACCCAGGTCGTGCAGATAGCACGCCAGATGAACCGCCAGTGTGGTCTTCCCCGCTCCGCCCTTTTGGTTTACGACCGCGATGATCATATCTCAGGTATCGGACGCGGCGGTCTGGAAACTTGAATCTCTAATGGGATCGTGTTTTGCAGCAATGATGCGATCGAGTTCCGGCAAGCGCTGTGTAGACTTGAGTGACACGATCATTGTCGATAGTCCGCGGTCGTGCTGGGGATCAGAGACACCTGCTCGTTCGCTCGCGGGAATGATGGCTCGCGTCAGCCAGACCGTCAGCCAAAGCGTCAGTGCGGGCGCTGATGGTCGAGATCGTTCGCTATATCTTGCCAGAAGCCTTGCGGAATGAATCGATAGTTCTGTTTATCTCTTGAGTGAGCGACATCTGGATCGATGTCACGCTTCAAGTCATCTTCCTTAGGAATCTCTACGTGGAGTTAGTGTTGAATCGCGCCTGCGAGTGGGCGTGTTGGCAAGGCAGGAGCCGAGCTATTTCGAGATCAATCTCTTGCTAAATGAAGCGAGCGAAACGTCTGCCTATCAATCCAGTGCGGGATCATGGGATCATGGGAGCAGCGTTGCTCCCGCGGGATCAGAGTGTTCCGTGCCCGCATATTTTCTAAAAGGATTGGTGAGAGTAGAAACAGCACCGCGCTGCCGAATACGAGATAATTGATGCAAGGGAAATGGCTTGCCAGCCGGGCCAGAAATGGGGTGTCGCAGGTCAGGTGCATTTTGTCGTGAGGATAAAGAGCCGCGCATGAAGTTAGCGGGTTTTGCTCCGATTCGCTTAATCAATTGCATCCGCTATGGAGCAGTCGGAGAAATACGCTCTATCTGCCCGCTTAGCCTGGCCGCTGATGCCGACCGCTTACTTCGTGCGAGGCTCTTTGTAAGAGTATTGGTCTCGACGCATCGTCATGTCGAAACAATGCGTGCCATGAGCGGCTCGGCTAAACGCGTCACCACTGGTACGAGAAATTTATCGACACGTGATGGGCCGCATCTTTGCCGTCGTCGAAGTCAGTCAGGCGAATGCCGTAGTCGTAGTTGACGGTGAAGAAGGGGCTGAAGCTGTATCGCACGCCCGGGCCGAACGATGCGAAGACGGAGCGCGCGGGGTTGGATCGGCGGTCGTCGGCGTCCATGAGATCGGTGTTGTACGCGATGCCGTAGTCGAAGAACGCCACGAATCGCAGTTCGTCGTTGTATCGGCCGCCCGAAATCATATTGGCCGGGCTGATCGCGGGGAGTTGAAGTTCGTTGGAGATGAAGAACCCGTGGTCGCCGTTGCCGGCCCGTTCGGGGAAGCCGCGTACGGTATTGGCTCCGCCGACGCCGATCTGCTGACTTCCCAGCAGCGCGCCAGTTGAGAGTTGACCGGAGAAGCGGCTCAGAAGTCTGAGATCGAGCGGCAGGGGTGTCGTGCGATCCAGGTTGAGTCTGATCGCGGCGTAGGTCGGGTCTGCGCCGCTGCGAGACCGGCTGAATGCCGCCTCGTCATTGCCGTCGGTGATGTTTCCCGGGCTGAAGACCGCGCTCGCCCCGACGCGCGTTCGCCCCCATTTGTCGGTGACGGTCGCGTCGTATGCGAGTTCGAGTTGCACAACGTCCGTGCTCCTGTCGAACACTTCTTCGCGCCCGAACGCGAGGTTGTTGTTGGATCGCTCGAATTCCGTGCCCAGGCTGATCTGGTGCTGCAGCCACGTTTTGCGTTTAAGTGGAATGACGTATTTCGCGCCCAGGCTCAAGGTTTCGCCCGTGAGGTCAAATCCGGGCCGATCGACGGAAGGCTGCGTGAGTGAGAGTGATCCATTGAGGACGATTTCGTGTCGCCAGGCAAGAGGAATCGTCCATGATGCGCTGTGGGCCTGGAACTGATTGAAATCATCGCCGACGGTGAGCTGGTAGTTGATGATCTGATCCAGGCCGAAAAGGTTGCCGTAGTTGATGCCTGCGGTCCAGCGGTTTATGCCGGTGCTTTCGGAACCCGTGTTGTCGTAGGACGTGTAGGCACGCAGGGGCGTTTGCTCGGTGACGCGGAAGACGATGTCGGTCTCGCCGGGGTTTTTTCCTTTGACGAACTCGACGCCAACGTTGCGGTAGGGGTTGCGGTTAAGCGCATCGACGTCGGCGAGGAGCTTGTCGCGTTCGATCGGATCGCCCTTACGGATACGAAGTCTGCCGCCAAGCACTTCGGTCGAGAAATGTCGATTGCCGTCCAGAATCACCCGGCCGACCTTGCCTTCCAAAATAACGACCTGCACTACGCCGCTGGTCACATCCTGCTCGGGCGTGATCGCATCGACAACAGGCCTGCCCATTCGGTTGTATTCCAACACGATGGCCTTCGTCAGTTCGTTCAGGTCGCTCACTCGAAGCGGCTTGCCGATGAACTGTGACAGCTTGCGATGAAGCTCACGATCCAGTGCAAGTGTCGGCCCGTCGATGGTGATGGGCTGCGTGTATTCGGGCGCGGTGACGATCTTGTCGACCGAATCCAGCAGAAATAGCCCCTTGAGAACTGGGAGGATGATCGGGTCGGCCTCGTCTTCGGGAAGGGAGGTCGGCGCGACTTGCGTCGTCGGGAGCGTGGTCGCGCGGGTGGTGGGATCGAGCGAGAAGCCCGCGGCCGGCATGGTGGTGCGCGTAGCGGGGCCGAAGATTGATCGCACGTCCAGCGCGTCGGCCGACCCGGGCCCGGTGAATCGTGCGAACAAGATCGCGACGACCGCGATGGCACAGAGCAAGAGGATGGAGAAGTCGCGTCGATTCACGATATGCAGGACGAACGCGCGGATCGCGCGCAACACCTACCTTGAATCGATCGGTCAGATTGTGAGGAGACTGAGGTTTGTAATGCCTCAAAGCGGGTTATCGGATGCCGATAGCCCTTTGCGACAGAGATGTGCCGCACTCCATATTCCACCCGTAAGTGGTATCGGCGAAATTTGGCCTTGGTTTAACGGTGTTCAACAGGGTTGTGCATTTAGCAAGCCACCTGAAAGCGGTCAGTTCCATCGCGACGGAAACCGTATGAGAGTTTTCAAGTCCGACAAGCACCGCATCAAAGGCAGCTAATCGATAAGCGAAAAATCCTAACGGCGATTCGCGTCGAAGGTTTCCAAACTCAATTGCGCGTTGTTTTCCGGGTTCACGTGGCCGTCCAGGAATAACACGTTTGAAACCCCCCGGCCGTGATTCGCCAGACCCAGCCTCGACCGTGTACCGCCGACCAGGTGCTCGGGCTTATGCACAAAACGTGCTCGTTCCTCAAAAATGTCATCGAACGGCACGAACGACATACGCCCGAACTCCGGCGGCGTTTCGAGCAGCCACGGCAAGTCTGACGGACGTTTCATTGAACTGATCTTCGTCAACCCGGCGATCGGGAACCCGGGCGTGTCAAAAATAAATGCGTTGATGACAAAATGACTGACCGGCGTCGGATCAACCGCCGGATGAGAAGGGCAGTGAAGCGGGGCGAGTCGAGCAAGGTCATCCCAGGTGAAGACGCCGCGAACACCAAGCGGCCGGGCGAGAAGGGCGGTCCAGGGCGGGGCATCGTCGCGACTTTCGTCATTGCCGCGAGGCACGATTCCCTTGTTGGTGCTCGCGTAACTGCTGAAGGCATTTCCAAGTTGCCTGAGGTTGGATGCGCACACAGATTTACGGGCGGATTCGCGGACTTTTGTAAGCACGGGAAGCAGCAGGGCGATCACGACCGCAATGATGCCCAGCACGACGAGCAACTCCGTCAGAGCAAAGCCCAATCGCGCGGCTGGCGGTGTTTCGCCCGTCAGCAGCACATGTTTCGGCTTCAGGTCATTCATCGAAAGCATCGAGAACCTCCTGTCTACAAGTTACTGAGGCGGCTGACCCTTTAGAGAAGGGTGATTGGGGTCAGTGACGACGTTGATGCCCGAACCCTGAAAATCTTTAGCGGGAACGGACATTGCCTGGTCCAGCCATCGGTGAATGAGCTTGTTGTCCAATTCCTTTTTGATTTCATCGACGGCCTTGGCGAGAACGGCTCGGTCATCCTGCAACTGATGGTTCTCCAACGTCGATCTCACGCGATACAGCTCTTCGATCTGCATGAAGCCGAGATCCAATAGCAAGACTTTCGATTCGTCTAAAAGACCTGTTCGCAAGTTCAACACAAACTTATCTAGTTTTGTGCGCTGATACTCTTTCGCATTTGCCGAGCGAATCAGATCGTCGCTGGCTCTTGCGAGCGGCGCGATCGTTTTGCCGGCGCGTTGACTGGCATCCTGCATATTCTGAAGTGGCCTTAAAAACTCCGCGGCCTGTTCCGCAGTGATCCCGAGCAAAACGTGAACGTCTTGAATAGGCTGTCTCTTTAGATTGAGCAGCATGAAGAGGGCACCTTGAGAAAACTGGTCGCACAATGCGTAATTCAGCGATGCCCGCGCGTCGCGAACGCGGATTAAGGTCTGAGCTTTTGCCGACTCGCGCGCGCGTCTCATCAACCAATGTGCTAAATACGCTCTGCTCATATGAGTCCCAGGAAGAACTCGCTTTTCGACGTCATGATAGTCTCTGCCAATCATCATGGATTCGTAGATAGGCAGTGATACTGCAGTTGGGTCTGGTGCTTGCGTCGCAAGTGCATTCAGAAGCATCTCAGCCAGCTCTGGCGGAAGATCAAATTTTCTTTCTTTTTCGCGATCGTCGTAGGCAATCGCCCAGCACTTGGTGATCAACTGCGCAGCCGTTTCCTTTCCGTTCGGCTGGGCTCCCACAACAACTCCACCTTGCCACGACTCGAATTGTCTCCGCAGCTCGATTTGATCAGACGACTGCCAGTCGGTCAGCCGTAAATTCGCGTCCTGGTCCGCGTAAGCAACTTGCGATAAAACGGAAGAAACGAAGACACACGCGAGCCCAATTAATATTGAACGCTGTCTCATGATTTCATTCTCCTATTAGCTAACTTTTCAGGTGGCCGTCAAAATCGCAGGTTGTTCGATCGTTTCGGATACTGCTAGACAAAACTGTATTGTTTTCGGATGACGGTCTGGAAATATAATATAGTTGAGTTCGTCGCACGGCAATTAGAGAGTGCAACTCTCAGTTTATAGCCCATCACGCCGCGCGCTTGATGTGCGATGCCTGCGATTCGACCAGCTTTGCCAACTCGTTTCGTGCGTGGTCGATCAGCTCAATGCCATCGGGAATGGGTATCAATAATTCGGACAATGCCATTCGATTCGAATTGGCCAGAGCGTCGCTAATTCGCTCGGCGAAGATGCCGCGCTCGACGTAAAGTTGGGTCGTTTCGAGATCGAAATTGATCGCCGCGGCGGGGTCGATGGCGCGAATCAGCAGCTCGACCAGATTCGGGTCGAATTGTTTTCCCGCGCACTTGCGCAGTTCCTTGAACGCGAACTCCGTGGAAAGTGCTTTGCGGTAGGGACGGTCGCTGGTCATGGCGTCATACGCGTCGGCGATGGAAAGAAGCCTGGCGCGAAGCGGAATGCGGAGGTATTTCGTTTCGCCGAACGATTCGTCGGTGCCATCGAAATAGGCGTGATGATTTTGGACGATCGCCGTGAGCTCGCCGCATTCGAACGCGGAGTTGATGATTTCAGTGCCGATGCGGTCGTGCTGTTCCATGACGAGCCACTCGTCGTCGGTGAGCTCGCCTGGCTTCAGCAATATCGCGTCGGGGACGCCGATCTTTCCAATATCATGAAGCAGGGCCGCCGCCTCCATTATGCAAGCGTCGCGAATCGACACGACATCCTGCAAGGCGGCGACGCAGTATTGCGCGATGCGGCGAGAGTGCGCGGCGGTCGGTGCGTCGCGATATGCCAGCGCGCTCGTCAACGCTGCAATCGTGCTGGCGGGAATGATCTCATTCGCAAGAGTCGCATTGGCGGCCGCGTCGGAACCAATTGCTTCGTTCGCGGCTGCTTCAAGTTGGGTCGTGTTGGGTTTGCCAGAGGCCGAAATGGAGAAGGCGTCGGGGACCACCTCGTGTGGAACAGTCGCGACCTCCTGTTTCCTTTTCTTTGGAAGCTGCCCGGGCGTAACAACCTGCGTGAAGTTGCTCACGCGGTTTCGGCCCTCATGCTTGCTGAGATATAGCGCCTCATCCGCCTGATTCAGCAGCACGTGTTCGGTGTCAGTTTCCGAGCACAGTGTGGTCGTGGAAACGCCAAGACTAGCGGTGACTTTCAAACCCGCGAGTAGCTCGGCGGCCACGGCCTTGCGGACTGTTTCCGCAACGCTTATCGCCCCGGCCGTGTCGGTCTTTGGAAGCAGCAGGCTGAATTCCTCACCGCCGTATCGACACACGACATCGCTCGATCGCACCGATGCCTGAAGTCGCTTGGCGATCTCACGAAGGACGTCATCCCCTTTGGAATGGCCGTGCTGGTCGTTAATCGATTTGAAGTGATCGATGTCGAACATCACGACGCTCAGTGGCTGATCGTACCGCCGTGCGAGCTCATAAAGCGTCTTGAGCTGTTCCTGAAACGCGCGGCGATTCAAGCAGCCAGTCAGGCCGTCACGCGTCGCAAGCCATTGCAATTCTTCGTTCTGCTTCTTAACGCGCTCCTGCGCGTCGTGGAGTTGCCGCACCGTCAGTTCGAGTTCGTCATTCTTCGATTGAATCGCCGTCACATCGTTCAGCGTGACCAACGCGCCGCGAACGCTCTTGTTCTCACCCTGGATCGGAGTCGCATTCACCACAAGCACACGCGGATTCTCGCCATCTCCAAATTGCAAGCGAAGCCCACGCTGTGTCTCGCCCTTTGCAGTCAGCATCCAGGGCATCGGGTCGGGACGGTTGCCCGAGGCATCCTTCCATTCGTAGTTCGAAAGCAGCTTTCCTGTAAGTTTTCCAGCGTTCTGCTCGCCCACCAAGTTTCCAAATGCCAGATTCGCCAGCACAATCTGACCCCCGTTGTCGATCAGCACCGCGCTCTCCGTCAGCGTGTCGAGCATCGACCGAACTCGCTCGGGCACGACCGCACTCGGGTCGACCGCGCGCAGCGTTCGCCGCATGTAAATGATGAAACAGAAAAGCGACGACATCGAAACGAAGATCGCCAGTCCGACAATATCCGGAAGCTGAAAAACCCCTCGACGAATGTCGGAGGTCCAGACGATCTCGAGCCTGCCCCATAACGTCTGGCCGTCGTAGATCGGCACTTCGACGTGCTTGCGTGCTTTGTCCTTCTTGGTGGACCAGTCGGGCGGATGATCTGCCGAAGCGAATAAGAGAGTCGCGCCCGCCTGCGTATCGGCGAGGTGTCGAATGCCGATGCTTTGGAGACCCTGAACGTGTCCGAGCAACTGACTCGCGACGTTCTTGATCCCATCCGCATCGCCTCGCTGCACGAGGTCCGAAAGCTGAACCGCCATCGTCTCCGACACACGCAGGCGCTCTTTCAAACGAGCTTGCTCGCCCGACTGAATCAGCCCGAGCCACTGCGCGCCACAAAAGATGACGAGCGTCAGCAGCGTCAGCCCGATGCTGATGCGGGCGGCATTGCTGATGGAACTATTGGAGGCCTGGGACAAAGTGATGCCAGAGGTTGAATGAATGTTTTGAACTGCGACGCCTGACCGACGACTAACCGACGCCTGACCGACGACTGACCGACAGATGATCGCCTGTTTTTGAACGGGCTTACGCGGCCTTTCGAGTCGGTCCTGCATCTTGGTCATCGTCGTTTTTCGTGAACATCTTCTCGGCCGAAGGTTCTGGGACGTAGATTTCTGGTTTCTTCGAGAACGGCCACCATCTTCGGATGCGTCGTTTTGCGGCTGCACCGACCGGTAACACTACGACCGGATCAATCAGCTTCCACGTGGGCAGCGATGTCATGAGCGAAGCCAGCAACGCGCCACCGCGCAGAATCCATGCCGCCACAACTGCCGCGACGAACCCGCCCACCGCCGTCGCCGAACCCGCCGTCAGCTTCATGCCCGAAGGCAAGCCGCTCTGCGTCTCAACATCGGTCGCGTTAATTTGAACGTCCTGGGCACGCTCGATCCGCATCGGCTTGTTTGTCGCACGAATTCGGCTCGTGATTGCGTCGGACGGTCTCGTCGGCACGACCTGAATCATTTGATCTACTGCGGCCGGTGTGTTCGATACACCCATTGCGCCCAGGAGCCTCTCAATGGCTGAAAAATTACCCGAAGCTTTCGAGAAAGGGGGAAGCGTCGGCTGCACGACGCCGCCCTCAGACCCGTCCGTTCCGCCGTTGTCGACTCCGCCTACATTGCCGCCGCCATTATTCTGACCGCCATTGCCACCGCCCGTATCGACCGGATTAATCGGCACGATGTCGTCCGCCGGCGTCACAATTAAACTGCCCGCGACATAGCTCACCGCATAGTTCGGATTGATACCGCCGTTCGGCGAAACCACGAAGTTGCCAGGCCGCGATGAGCGGTTCGCACTTGTCGCAAATGTCACGGGCGAGAGATCGCCAGACGTCTGGCCCAGCACCAGACCGTCCACGCTGAACTCAAAATTCGGATTGCCCTGGCCTTGAATCCGCGTCGAATCCAGCGCCGTGATCACAAGAGGAGTAGGGTCGATTTCAATCGCACCCGGCAAATAAGTGATCGTGTAGTTCTGCGCTTCGCCGCCCGTTGCGTTGATCGCATAAAGTCCGACGTTGCTCGACTCTGACGCTGTCGTGGAGATCAATAGCCCGGTCACCACGCTCATCGCGTCGCCGTTGACCAGACCCGTGAAACTCGCCGTCAGCAATGGCACGACCTGCCCGTACAGCTTGCTCTTGTCATCCGCGCGAATCGTCAGCGGCGCTCGCGTCACATCCAGAGCGCCCGGCACGAAGGTGATGTCGTAGTTCGTCGCAACCGCACCGGCCGCGTTGATGACATACGTGCCGACGTTGCTCGCGCTTGTTGCGCTGGTCGAAAGAGTCAGGCCGCTGATGACTGACTCGGCGTCCCAGTTCATCAGCCCCGTGATGGTCGACGTGAACGCTGGCAACACCTCGCCGTACACTTTGGTCTTGTTGTCGGCGCGAATTGTCAGCGGAGCCCTGGTGATCTCAAGCTGCCCCGGCACGTACGTTACAACGTAGTTCGGATCGCCCGCGCTGGTCGCAGCGATGCCATAGACGCCCACGTCGCTGAATGCCGTCGCCGCGGTCGTGAACGTCACCGGCAAGGTGTCGCCGTTCCTCAGGCCGTCGATCGTCGCGGTAAACGTCGGGTTATTCTGTCCGTACACCCTCGACTTTCCATCAGCAGTCACCGTCAGCGGGGCAGGCGCGATGTTCAGATTGCCAGGAACGAAATCAATCGTGTAATTCGCCGCCGTCGCGCCGCCGGGCGAGATGACATAGTCGCCGATTCCGCTGGTGAGCGTCGCGAGCGTGGTCACCGAAAGTCCGCTGACGATCGAAGCGTTTTGGCCGTTCTCAAAGCCTGTGATCGTGTAGGTCAGTGTCGGATTGTTGCGTCCGTACAGTCGGTTCTGGTTCTGCGCGGTGATCGTGAGCACCGCATTTGCAATCGTGAGCGTGCCGGTCTGATAGGTGATCTCGTAGTTCTCCGATATGCCGCCCGAAGCGATGATGTCATACGCGCCGACGGGGCTAAGCACAGTCGCAGCCGTGCCGATCGATAGGTTCGTTACAACGTCGCTATCGTCCCAGTTCATCAGGCCGGTGTAGGTCGCTGCGAATACGGGGTTCTCTTCTCCAAACCTCCGGGCGCGATCGTTAGGACTGATGGAGAGCGGGGCCTTGCCGATCGTCAGATCGCCGGACTGAAGCGTGATCTCGTAGTTGCTGCTGGTCGCGCCCGAGAGAGCGATGGTGTAGATGCCGACATTGCTGCGGTCTGTCGCAACGGTCGATGCGGCAAGGCCAGTCACCGCCGACTTGTCATCCCAAGGCAACAGACCGGTGAACGTCGTCGTGAAATTCGGGTTCGCCTGTCCATAGATGCGCGACTTGTCGTCCGCACGAATCGTCAGCGCGGCCTTGCCGATCGTCAGCGATCCGCCGACGTAACTGATCGCGTAGTTCGCGTTGACCGCGCCGCTCGCGTCGATGTCGTACACGCCCGCGCCGGTCTGCAGCGTCGCTTGCGTCGAGACGGACAAGCCGGGCAAATCGCTCGCGTCGTCGCCGAACTGGAAGCCGCTGAACGATATCGTGAAAGTCGGATTCGCCTGGCCGTAAGTTTTCGACTTGCTGTCCGCGGTGATGATGAGCGTCCGCTGGCCGATGGTGAGGTCGGCCCCGACGTACTGAATGCTGTAGTTGGGGTTGGAAGCGAGCGTGCCCTGATTGATGGCATAGACGCCGACGTTCTCGCCCGCGTCTCTGTCGATAGCACCCGTGAGCACGGAAGTCGTGTCGCTGAACTGCAGGCCCGTGACGCCAAACGTCAGCGCCGGATCGGCATCGCCGAACGTCTTGGACTTCGCGTCCGCGGTCACGACCAGCGTTCGCGCGGTGATGGAGAGCTGATCGCCGACGTAGTTGATCGTGTAGTTGGCGTTACTGACGACCGAGCCTTGGAGGATGTTGTAGCTGCCGACGTCTTCGCCCGCATCGCGCGTCAATGCACCCGTCACCACGGCGGCCGTGTCGCTGAACTCCAGGCCAGTCACGGCGTAGGTCAGAACAGGATCGACCGCGCCGTAGATCTTGCTCTTGGCGCCCGCGGTCACCGTCAATGTCTTGGGCGTGATCGCGAGATTGGCGCCGGTGTAATTGATCGAGTAGTTGCCGCCGGCACTGAGCGTGCCGAGGTTGATCGCGTAGGAGCCGACGTTCTCGCCCGCGTCGCGGGTCAAACCACCGGTCAAGATCGAGACCGTGTCGCCGGGCGCGAAGTTGCTGGCGGCGAAGGTGAGGCTCGGGTCGGACTGGCCATACACCTTGCTCTGCGCGTCGGCGACGACGTTGAGTGTTCGCTGGCCGATGGTCAGGTCAGCACCGACGTACTGAATGCTGTAGTTTGGATTGGAAGCGAGCGACCCCTGGCGGATGGCATAGACGCCGACGTTTTCGCCCCCAACGGTACCGGCTTGGTCGCGATCGAGATCACCCGTGAGCACCGAAGTCGTGTCGCTGAATTGCAGGCCCGTGACGCCGAAGGTGAGTGCGGGGTCGGCATCGCCGAACGTCTTGCCCTTCGCGTCGGCCGACACGACGAGCGTTCGCGCGGTGATGGAGAGCTGATCGCCGACGTAGTTGATCGTGTAGTTGGCGTTACTGACGACCGAGCCCTGCAGGATGTTGTAGCTGCCGACGTTTTCACCGGCGTCGCGCGTCAATGCACCCGTGACGACGGCGGCGGCAGTGTCGCTGAACTCCAGGCCAGTCACGGCGTAGGTCAACACCGGATCGCCCGCGCCGTAGATCTTGCTCTTGGCGCCCGCGGTCACCGTGAGCGTCTTGGGCGTGATGGCGAGCGAGTCGCTGGTGTAGTTGATCGAGTAGTTGCCGCCGGCGCTGAGCGTGCCGAGGTTGATCGCGTAGGAGCCGACGTTCTCGCCCGCGTCGCGGGTCAAACCACCGGTCAAGATCGAGACCGTGTCGCCCGGCGCGAAGTTGCTGGCGGCGAAGGTGAGGCTCGGATCGGACTGACCGTAGATTTTGGACTGCGCGCCCGCGACGACGTTCAAGGTCCGCTGGCCGATGGTGAGGTCGGCCCCGACGTACTGAATGCTGTAGTTGGGGTTGGAAGCGAGAGTGCCCTGATTTATGGCATAGACGCCGACGTTCTCGCCCGCGTCACGCGTCAACGCGCCGGTGAGCACCGAAGTCGTGTCGGAGAACTGCAGGCCGGTGACGCCGAAGGTCAGCGCGGGGTCGGCATCGCCGAAGGTCTTGCTCTTGGCGTCGGCCGAGACCACCAGCGTCCGCGCCGTGATGGAGAGCTGATCGCCGACGTAGTTGATCGTGTAGTTGGCGTTACTGACGACCGAGCCTTGGAGGATGTTGTACGAGCCGACGTCTTCGCCCGCATCGCGCGTCAATGCACCCGTCACGACGGCGGCGGTATCGCTGAACTCCAGGCCAGTCACGGCGTAGGTCAACACCGGATCGACCGCGCCGTAGATCTTGCTCTTGCTACCCGCGGTCACCGTCAACGTCTTGGGCGTGATCGCGAGATTGGCGGCGGTGTAATTGATCGAGTAATTGCCACCTGCCGAGAGGGTGCCGAGGTTGATCGCGTAACCGCCGACGTTCTCGCCCGCGTCGCGGG
>JBBQKP010000081.1:0-13349 GCA_038326995.1 Tepidisphaerales bacterium | reverse complement strand
TATGTACGAGACGGCTTGCCGTACGTACGAGAGGCATTGCCGTATATACGAGAAGCCTTCCCGTAAATACAGAAAGTCTTGCCGTACGCAGTTCATTGTCTGTTGGTAATACGTCAGCCGTTTGCAACGGATCGCGTTTGTTCAGACGTTTTGGGTGCCACGACTTGTATTCAAGTCGTGAAATGCGCGAGCAGTTGAATCGCTCGCATTTTTCGAGCGGATTACGACTTGCGGACAAGTCGTGGCACCAGATATCGCGAAGTTCTCGCGTTCGGCCGAAGTGTTACGTAATAAGAAATAAAAGGAAAGTCGCCCGATTTATCGCGTGGCTTGCACTGCTGCGAAACCCGACGGATTGCCGTCGCGATGACCAGAGGCATTCGCTGACGTCTTCGCGTCGGCCTTTGCGTCAGCTATCGTCTCGGCCATCGTCTCGGCCATCGTCTCGGCCATCGTCTCGGGCTTCAACTCAACTTTCGTCTCTGCTTTTATCACCGGCCTCGTCACTGGTGTCGTCACGGGCGGTGCGGGTGCGATCTCCGGGTCCACGGGTTTGTCCAAGGCCGCGACGTGCTCGTGCCAGAAGCCGTCGAACATTGCACCAAGATCGAACCTTTTGCTTCGCTCCAGTGCGGCCTCGCTCATCGACTGCAGTCTCGCCGGGTCGTTCAATAGTTCATCAATCGCACGCGCCCACGCATTCACATCATCGCCCGGCAAGACCAGCCCCGAAATGCCCGGCACGATCGACTCGCGCGGCCCGCCTTCTGGCGCGACCAGCGTCGGAACCGCCGACGCCTGCGCTTCCATCACCACTTGCCCCAAAGTGTCCGTGCGACTCGGGAAGACGAACATCGTCGCCCCCGCATACACCGGGCCGAGCTGCTGGTCGTTCAGCGTGCCCGCGAAACACACCCTGCACCCCTTGAGCAGCTTCTTCATCTCCATCTCATAAGGCCCTTCGCCCGCGATCACCAGCGTCACGTCCGATCGGCCGGCACATACCTTCTTGAACACCTCAACCAGAAGCGGCAAATTTTTCTCGACGCTGATCCGTCCGACGTAAAGCAGCTTGTGAGGCGTCGTGACGTTCATGCGCTGCCAGACCGAATCGTCGCGGTGTCGCTCACTGAACTTGGTCGTGTTGATGCCCGCGGTAATCGTGCGAAGTTTTTCTTGCTCCAGGCCCAGCTCGCGGAGCGTGAGTTGATACGAACCCGAGCGCGAAAAAACGCGATACGCCTGCTTGTAGAACCACTTCATCGCAAAGCCCGTGAGCATCGTCATGCGGCGATCGCCCGTGAGGTGCTCGACGTATGCCGGAAAGTCCGTGTGATAAGTCGCCAGCATCGGCACGCGTAGCATTTTTGCAGCGAGATAGCCCGCGAAGCCGACCGCGCCGGGCGTGGAGACGTGAATCACGTCGTACTGCTTGCGATCTGCGAATTCCAAGAGCTCAATGATCGGCGGGACGGTCATCTCGAGCGTCTCGTAGAACGGCATCTTTCGTGCGAGCATCGGCTTGAAGTTCACACGGTTGGCGAGTTCAAAGCGAGGCTTACTGACCGAGGTGTGAATTGTCAGGTCGTAGCCGCGGGCGATCGCCTGCTCGCCCATGTCGCGAATGAATCGGCCGACGCCGTTGATGTCGTCGAACGTGTCCGTGAACAGACCGACGCGAATTTTGTCGGGCGTGGTGGGGCGATGATATCGAGTGATCTGGCCGAGCAGGTGACGTTCCTTATTCTGGTGGAAGAGCGCGAAATAATACGGACTGAATGCCAATTGTTGAGCGGCGAGCGCGCCCGCGCCATCGAACAGCCGCGCGACATCCACTTTGGACGCCGCATCCATCAGCTCGTCGAACAGACCGTCGGCGAAATCGCGTTGCAGGCCCGACGCGAATTCGAACATCATGTCGTGCTGCGCAAGGGGCACAAGTCCCCGGGCCGCATCGCGAAAAATTTCGGGCTTCTCCCTCAACTGCTTTCCCGCCGCTGACTGAAGCAATTTCAAAAACACGCTTGATCCCGACGACGCCCGTCGACGGCCCAGGCCGATCATTTTCTTGATCGCCGCCGCTTGGCGACTGAACTGCTGCTCCATCTGCGTGGGCGGGGGCGCGATGCCCGCGACGGTCTGCGCGAACCGCATTACCGCAGATTTTCCCGAGCGGCTTTTCTCTGACTCATACCGCACGCCCACCGAGTAAAACGTGTGCGCCAGCTTGACGGCCGAGCCTGATTCCCCGCCGGGCCGACACGCGCCTTCTTTTAGACAGCGCAGCACGTCGTCGGTGGTTTTGGTGTCGTGCGGGAACTCCGTCCAGGTTCGCCCGACATTCAAGAGGCCGTGGTCGTCGCTCCCGCCCGTGCGCGCCTTGAACCAGGGCTCGCGCCACCTCGGCAGCATCTCATGCACCTCGGCAAGTCGTTGAATCTCCTGCCTCGTCAGCCGATCCAGCACCGCATCCATCGCCGCCACGTGAGATGGCGCGTGCGCTCCGTTGATGCACTCGAACCCCTTGAACATTAACAGCAACCGCTCGAGGTGCCACCGATCCAGCAGATCGTTTTGTCGATAAAGCGGGTGTGCGACCGAGTGCGCGATCTGCCTTCGATCGATGAATTCCGCAAGGTCGTAGATGTCAGCCGCACGCTCTTGAAGCTGCTCGTGATCGACCTCATCGATGCCGTAAACCAGCAGGTGAATCTTGCAGTGATCTTCCGGAAAAAACGTGGTGATCTCCTGGCCGATCAGAAAGTCGGGCTTGTGCGACAGTGAGATCGCCCCTTCGATCGTGTCATGATCGGTGAGGGTGACGAAATCCATTAGCCGGTTTTTCGCAGAGGCGTAGACGTCCTTGGGCGGGGAAAAACTTTCCGGGCACGCGATGAGCTTGAGCGCCGCCTCGCCCGCAACGCTGGAAGCGCGCGAGTGGCAGTGCAGGTCCGCACGGCGGGGTGAGGGAAGAGAAAATCGTTCATCAAGCGAGCCGGCAAATCCGTCTGCGGTTTCGCTACCAGCGGTTGTGTTATCCAGTTCCATGCGATCCTTCCTGTTGGGCATTGGTGTAAGGCCGCGGTGAAGCGTCGCAAATCAATATGAGGATCGGGCGAATGTTTGGTTAGGCTTTCGAGAAGATCACAACGCGCAAGTTATGCCGAATGAAGGGTTAACCCGCTTCCAAAACGGCCGCGCGCGAAGTGAATGGGCTTGTGAGTAAAACAGTCTCTACTGAAAAATCCCGCGTCTGATGTCCGGCCCGTCCGGCAGGACATCGCAATTCCTCTTCGTGTGCAGGAAGAAAATGTCCTGCCGGACGGGCCGAAATTGAATCCGCAGGTTAAACTCTTTTCGGCAATGCACGTAATACTTCAGCTGTTTGCAGAAGCGCTCGAAATCTTCGACGACTCTTGAAAGTCATCGAACGCACATCATGACTCGTATACGTGGCGTCCCGGACGTATTTCTGGCCCGTCCGGCAGGACATCTTCCTTCTGAATTTCTGTAAAGAATCTTCCACTCATGAAAAATCGCATTGTCCTGCCGGACGGGCCAGAAGCGCATCCGCATTTTGAACTCTTCGCAGCGATTCGCAGAAACCGCTTACTCACGTGCATGGCTCAATTAATTGCGTCTGCATTCGGCTGAAGTGTTACAGTTGCGGCAAAACCGAGAGAAAACGCTTATCGCGTTTCCTTCGATACTCGATTAATAATTTCGTTGAACTAGGCATTTTTGCGTGTTAATCAACGCCGACGTGTTGGCGTTGTTTCTAATGCGCTCATCAGTTGACGACCGACCGTGGCTCGGGCTGACCATTCACGCGCAGCCACCTATCGGGAAAGCTAGTGGGTGTCCAACCAGGTGGGGATTGATTCGGGTGATTACCCGCCGGATTGCTGTCGGGATACCAACCCGCCCAAGGATTAGCAATGTGAAAACCATCGACGAATCACTGCTCGACCGGGCGGTTCGAATTCTGCTTGAGATTTCAGAAAAATCGCCCGTACAGGACGAGGCGAGGCTGCTCGCCGACGCGATCAATCTCGAAGATTTCGGCGTCAGCGGCGTGCTGATTCAAGCCGCACGCCTTGCGACCATCGGCCGCGGGATTCGACTGGTCCTGGAAGCCTTCGACCAACGCGAACGCTACGGCTATTGGGGTGCCCGCCTGCACGACGGGTTTCATTTCGAATCATCCCGCCAACTCGCCCGCCAGCGCCTGACCGCCGCGAGGCAGATCGTCGCCGCGCTTAGAATCGAACTGGGCCAACACGAGTTGTAGTGATTGCTTGGTACGCCGAGGGAACCGGACCGACGACGAAGGTGGTTCGCACAAAATTCATGCGAACCCTTCGGTGTGATATTGCCAGTGCGTCTGGGCCGTCCGCCAGGACATCGAAACAGCAGTGTCCTGCCGGACGGGCCGGAAGCGATTCGTGATGTTGTGATACCTGCCGCGATTTGTCGAAACCGCGTACAGCCTTGTTGCCTTGTAAGGTTTGCTCGGTACGCCGAACGAACCGAATCCCTCAGAGAACCGTTGTCGGTGGGTAAGCGGTTTGCAATCAATCCATGCGAACCTTACGGAGCTACGAGTTGCTTGACATCAGCCCTTCCTCAGACTGACTAGATAAGCTTTTGCGTCGGCCACAGAGAAAGACAACGCGGCTCAAGAAGCACAATCCGCATCGTCTGCCGCAGAACCCGCAGAACTATCGCCAGCCGCCGGACAGCGCGGTCAGCGTCGTGTCGTGACGCGTGAAGGCCATCTCACGATCGAAAAAACATCAAAACTCGGGCGCGTAGTAAACGACCAGCGATCACCCAGGTCAATCCGATCGACGTTCTGGCCGCCGAAGTCGGGACCGGGCGTCGGGATGGGACGTCGTCCCCAGTACTCGAACATCGTTCGCCCCTGGTTTAGCCCGACAGGGAGGAACCGAACGTCCGCATGCGAATAAGGGAAGTCCGGGGTACGTTCAACCTTATACTCAATAAATCCTATGCTCGTGCGATTAATTGTAGAATCGTTCGCAACGCGGATAAACTCGCCTTTGTTGAGCCAAAAGAAAATTTCTAACGGGACGGTCGTACGAGACAACACAGCGCAAAGCAAACCGAACACGATTGAACACGACACAAATCCATAACGAATCGACTCGCGCCGGCAAATCCGAATCGTTGCCAAGGTTACCCAGATCAGCCCCAGCAAACCTGACCCAAGAACTGCGGCTATAAGTAAAAGCAATCGCCCTTGGCTTAGTGAGTAGGTGGCGGATGACCAAATCAAAATTACACCGCAAAGCAGCAGGCTAAGTGACAGAATGAGTCCGGTTGGTCGGTCGGACATGACCGGATTCTCGGCAGAATAGTCAATAATTTTGCTCATATTGAATCTTCGGTGAAGGAATCGATTGACATACATGAATCTCGTTTGGCAGGGTTGAACCTAGTTCACGACATTTCTTCGCTTTACACCATCAGCATCCGCAGGCCACCAATCAGGAAAAACTGGTTGGCGGCCCGGAGGATACTGGTTTGGGTGATCCCCAAAATCGCCATTATCCGGATACCAACCGGAATATACATCTGGAAGGAAAGTGCCGAAGAGCCCGTGAATGTTCACACCGAAATTGCCACCACTGCCCGTGGCAGTGACGGTATATCCGCCGCTAATCTGATAGATCCCCTGAGATCCATCGGCCGGAAGAAATCCGGAGAATCCGTCGGCATCAACACCAGCAGGCGTCGACTGGCCCGGTGCAAGCGGATACCAAGGTGTCCGTGGACCTCCACCGTTTAGTAGATCGGGCGTACTTATGTGAATCCAAATCCACCCATCAGTGTTATTGATTATAGTTCCGTTGTCATCTCCAGGTTTTGTTGGCCATTTTGACTTATCACTGCGATTCCGAAAGAAGTCGCGCATCGAGTCATCACCGCCAAAGTCCGGCTCAGCCGGAACGGTTGCTGGTCCATCTGCAAACTCCACGATCTCTGTTTCTTGTCTCGCGTCGACCCGGTTGACGCCGATGGTGTTCTCATGCACGACGGAAGGGTCGAACACGCCCGCGGGCAATTGGACAACGCCGGTGACCGATCCGCTGCCGGGCGCGATTCGCAGCGTGAATGACGTCGGCAGGCCGGGGATGGCGTCGCCGTTCGCGTCCGTCAACTCGATCGGCACTTCTTGCGCCATCGGACTCATATCAGTGCGGTCGACGGTGATCGCGAGTTCGTAGCCGGTGCCCCGGTTCACGATCTCGGCATCGAGCGTGCTTACGGCCGAGTTGTCAAAGAGCGTTCGGGCTTCCAACTGACAGATACTAGCTAGCGTGTGGCAGGTGGCGTGTTTTTCATGTTGTTTTCTGTGGGTGGCTGGAAGACAGAAGACTAACGCGCGGCCGCGGACTGTCAACGCGATTTTTTCGAGAATCTGCCCGAATTGATCCACGCGATTCTTGTGTCGACGTCACCGCACCGGCTCTGGAAGCGGCGTCTCGCTCGGCCTCTTCCAAAGCAAATGCAATCTCCAGTGCGAATCATCGCGCTCGGGATAATCCATTCGATAATGTGTCCCTCGGCTCTCGGTTCGCGCGTGCGCCGCCGTCGTCACAAGAAACGCCGCCGCAAGAAGATTCTGCAATTCCCACCCCGCGATCGCCTTCTCCACTCCGCCGGTCACATCAAAACTTTTGTCCATCACATACCGGCTCCAGAACGCGACGATCTCGCGCGTTTCTGTCAGGCGATCTCCAGTTCGCTCGATGCCCACGTTTCGCCACATCACACTGCGAAGCGAACTCTTCACGTCCACCACGTCCAGCTCGGTCTTGGTGCTGGTCGGAACCTTGTGCTCTAGCGATTGCGGGAACGGCGAAGTGAATGTCCGCGCCGCAGCCGCCGCGTCTTCACCCGCACGCGCTCCAAACACAAGCCCTTCGAGCAGCGAATTGCTCGCAAGCCGATTCGCGCCGTGAAGCCCCGAACAGCATGCCTCACCCACAGCATAAAGCCCGGGCAACGTCGACCTGCCCTGCAAGTCCGCATCAACGCCGCCGATGATGTAATGCGTCGCCGGGTGAATCGGAATCAGATCCTTACTGACATCAATATCGAATTCGTTGCACAGCTTCGCCAACTGCGGGAACCGCTCGCGGAATGGCCCGATCGGCAGATGCCTTACGTCAAGAAATACGTGCGTAAAATTCGTCTTGCGAATCTGCTCCACGATCGCCCGCGCCACCACATCTCGCGGCGCGAGCTCCTGATCCTTGTGATAGTCGATCATGAACCGATGGCCCGTGCGATCAACCAGATACGCGCCCTCGCCGCGAACCGCCTCGGTGATCAGCGCCCTGCTCGCCCCTGCCACATAAAGTGTCGTCGGATGAAACTGCACCATCTCCATGTCCGCAAGCGTCGCACCCGCTCGCCATGCCATCGCATGACCGTCCGCGGTGGCGATTTTCGGATTCGTACTCTCACGCCAAAGTTGTCCCGCACCGCCACTCGCCAGAATCGTTCGCCGGGCGAATACGATCTGCGGCTTGCCATCAATGAGCGCGATCACACCAATGCACGCCCCGCCGTCGGTGATGATGTCGATCGCAAACGCACTTTCGATCACCCGAATCTGCTCGAGCGATCGAACTTTATTGATCAGCGTCTGCGCGAGTTCCTTGCCGGTGGCGTCGCCGTACGCATGCAGAATGCGAGCGTAACTGTGCCCGCCCTCAAGCCCGTACGCCAGGTCGTACGCATTGCCGACTTTCTTGTCGAAATTCGCACCCCATTGAAGCAGCTCCAGCACGCGCTTTGGCCCTTCCTCAACGACCACCCGCACCGCCTCCTCGTCGCATAAACCCACGCCGACGACTTCGGTATCCTTGATGTGCATGTCGACAGAATCCAGGGGCTGCAACACCGCCGCAATCCCGCCCTGCGCGTACCACGTATTGCTCTGCTCGACCGAGTCCTTGGTCAGCAAAAGAACATCCGCCCCGTTCTCCGCCGCAGCGATCGCCGCGCGCAATCCCGCAACACCACCGCCGATCACCAGCACATCAGTCACCTGCTGCGGCAAACGGGAAGCTTTGAACGAGATCAGATATCGGCGGTTTGTCAGTGATTCAAACATAGTTGCGATACAGCAGTGTAGCCGCTCGCAACGGCCGATAGAGCGCACGGAAAGATTTGATGTTTCAGCGAAGCAGAAATCAGCCTAACCAGTAACCGCGGCAATTCGTGGTCCACGCAAAACAAGTCAGTGTTTTGACGGCCCAAAAAGAGACAGTCGCGCCAGAGCCGGCTGCTCCTAATTCCATGGAATCGATCAACGAGCTGAGTGACCGTTTATCCGTCACTTCGGTTCAACATAGCCCGGTCCGACGATGACTACGCCGGGCTTGTTCTCAGTGAGTTTATCGCCGTCGAAGATACTCACGCCGCTTACGATCACCCGGCGAATGCCTACCGGATACTGATGCGGATTCTCGAAAGTCGCTTGGTCGATGACCGTAAGCGGGTCGAAAATCGTAATGTCGGCGATCGCTCCTTCGCGGATCACGCCGCGGTCCTTTAAACGAAACGCGGTGGCGGGCAGGCTGGTCATCTTGCGGACCGCGTCTTCGAGCGTGATCACTTTAAGTTCGCGTACGTACTTGCCCAGTACGCGCGTGTTCGTGCCGTACCCGCGCGGGTGGGGTGCGCCTTTACCAAAGACGCGTATGCCGCTGTCAGAGGCGATGCCCACCAGCGGGTGACGCAGGATGCTGGCCACCTCAGTCTCATCCATTGTGTGAAACACGGCGCCCGCGCCGCCGTCGAGGTAGAGATCGATGACGGCTTGATATTGCATCTGCATTGAAACCTCGGGCATCGGCGCACCCAGCAATTCTCCCTGCGGGTTGTCGCGCTCGAACTGTTTGATCTGTGCGATCTGCAACATGCTCTTACCATTCCATCGCGGATTTTGGGCCGAGGTGATGACTGCATAGGCAAGGCTCTTGCGATTACGAGAGACTTCGTGGTTTTGCCGCATGTTCTCGAACACTTTGGGCAACTGCTCGGCATTGGTCAGCATGGATCGCGCCGCATCGGGGCCTTGCTCCAAAACCCAACCGGGCAGGAGCGTGTTGATCGTTGTGCTACTGGCCGTGTAAGGATATTGGTCGATCCAGACCTCCATGCCTGCGGCGCGCGCGGCTTCAACTTTTGCGAGTGTCACCTCACTGCCGGCGGCGCGTGTTTTGCCCCGGCCCATCGACTCGGCGACGTCTGTTGGCAACTTAAAGTGCGAAATCTGAACCCGCGATCCCGACTCGCGGCCGATGCGAATCGCCTCGTCGATCGCCTTCTCGATTGCCGTCGATTCTGAGCGCATGTGCGTCGCATAAATCCCGCCGTATTGTGCCGAGACCCTGGCCAGTTCGATGATCTCTTCAGTGCTGCTCCACTGGCCTGGTGAATAGATCAGGCCCGTACTGAAGCCGATCGCGCCGTCGCGCATCGCCTGGTCGATGATGCCTTTGGCGTGTTGTAATTGCTCTGGCTTCATCACGTCGGAATTCGCGCCTTTGACTTTGCGCAACACCGAGTTGTGCCCGACGAGCGTGGCGTTATTGATCGCGCTGCCACGCTCGCGCAATTTTTTGAAGAAGCCGCCAATGTCGATTTCGCTGCCGCCGCAGTTGCCGCTGACGATGGTGGTCACGCCGTTACGGACAAAGTTTTCCGCCAGCGGGTATTTTAAAATGTCGTCATCAACGTGCGTATGGACGTCTATGAATCCGGGCGCAACGATCATGCCGGTGGCGTCGATCACTTCGTCGGCTTGAACGTTCGACAAATCGCCTACGCGGACGATGCGGTCGCGATCGATTAAAAGGTCGGCGCGGAACCAGGCGTTGCCCGTGCCGTCGACGATATGCCCGCCGCGGATAAGCGTCTCGGCAGACGCGGAGGAACCGAGAATCAACACGGCAGCGGCGAGAAGAATTCGCATGAATTCAGTGTAACCGGCGTCGTAAAAATATGGCGCATTGCTCGAAATATTCGAAACGTACAAGACGCGTAGGGTCCGTAGTACGCCGCGGACCACTGAGTTCGCGCTCAACCCCGTTTAGCCGCCAGCTTGCTGGCGCTTCTTCCGACGAGGCGTGCATATCAAGCGCCAGCAAGCTGGCGGCTACTCCCGGAAACGCGATGCTCTTTCGGCGCGAAGGGTCCGCAGAATACTCCGGACCCTACGTGGTGCATCCGTGCTGCTCGTTTCGCCGCGGGCGCGAGCCTGCGGAAGCGCGCGAGGTCGTAACGCACTGTTAGTTCGAAACGCGCGATCGCTGTCGCTTGCGTCCGCGGACAAGCCCGTAGCGAAACGAATCCGCGCATCACATTCGCGCGCCCATGGCGAAGCGCCAATGCGCGAATGGAACATCTAGTAGACATCAGAAACGCGTAGAGTCCGCAGTTCGCTGCACACCATTGAGTTCGCGATTAACCCCGTTTAGCCGCCAGCTTGCTGGCGCTTCTTCCGACGAGGCGTGCATATCAAGCGCCAGCAAGCTGGCGGCTACTCCCGGAAACGCGATGCTCTTTCGGCGCGAAGGGTCCGCAGAATACTTCGGACCCTACGTGGTGCATCCGTGCTGCTCGTTTCGCCGCAGGCGCGAGCCTGCGGAAGCGCGCGAGGTCGTAACGCGGTGTTTGGTCGGATATCGCGCGATCGTTGTTTCAAGCGTTCGCGGACAAGCCCGTAGCGAAACGAATCCGCGCATCACATTCGCGCGCCCATGGCGAAGCGCCAGTGCGCGAATGGGAGCGGTGACGGCGACATGGGTCTGGAAGACGCGGCGGACAGATTATGCGAACTCAAAGTGTGCATTTCGAGTAGGCCGAGGTGAGTGTCGGCGGCGTAAGGTGAGGACCGGCCGGGAGATGGGCCGAGGGATGGTGAAAGACCATTCGTGTAAACGGGTGGTAAACTCGTGCAAAATGGGGTGAACATATGCAAATCAGCGCAAAATCGCGGCGTCGGGCGGCGATCGCAGACGTTCGAGCGTTCGCTGGTCCGTTCGTCGCTTCGTCCGTCGCTTCGTCCGTCGCTTCGTCGACTGGTGCGATCCACAGTGCAGGCCGACGCATCGTCACCGGAAACGAAACACCCCGGACAGCAAGCCGTCCGGGGCATCGTTTGTGTAAGTTACTGATCGGTTACTAATCAGTCACTGATCGGTGAAATTTACGCGGCCTTCGCGGACCTGACCTGCTTCACGATGTGCGGCCGGGCGAGTTCGACGATCTGGTCGAAAACGGTTGGGTCGGCGATCGCGAGTTCGCTGAGCATCTTTCGGTTGAGTTCGAAGCCCGCGAGAACCGCAGCGGGGACGAATTCGCTGTACCGGATGCCCCGCTGACGCAAGGCGGCAGAGATGCGGATGATCCAGAGCGAGCGGTAGTTTCGCTTGTTCTGCTTGCGGTGTTCGGTCGCGTAGACGCCGGCCTTGCGGACGAATTCTTTGGCAACTCGATAAAGTGTTCCGGGTCCGCCGCGGAAGCCCTTTGCACGACGGAGAACACGTTTACGTTTGCGGGCGTGAACCACGCCACCTTTGGTACGAGCCATTTGAGAGTCCTTGGTGAAAAAGTGTGAGCCAGGGGCACTTCCGCAGAGACCCGTTTTCCGGGCCGACACTCGATCGAAGAGACTTCGAAGGCGAGCATCTGAAGCAGAGGCTTAGCTGCGGCCGGAACACCCGGCCGCTTTGATATAACTGGAGACCGAAATCGTCCAGTCGAGCTGCTTAGGCAGCCTGTTCTGTGGTCGTGTCATCGGCCTTGGCGGCCAATTCACGCTCGTGGCGAACCTTGTTGGGCTTCTTCGCGTGAACGCCGAGGAAATACCGGATGTTCCGGGCATGCCCTTCGTTCATGATTACAGCCCGACCCAGCCGACGCTGCATATTGCCGTTTCGGCCGCTGCGAAGGTGAGAATTAAAGCCACAGCGGCGCTTGACCTTGCCGGTCGCGGTGATTTTGAAACGTTTTGCGGAAGCCTTGTGCGGCTTGAGCTTGTAGCTCATATGAAAGTCCTTATGAAAATGTCGAGCCGGGTAATCTAACCGACCGGCCTCTAAAGTCCAGAGGCCGCACTCGAATCTCGCCGGAATCGAATTTCGTTCGCTTCGCACGGTCGCGCACGCTTGACATCACGCCCTGCTGCACGCATCACCCTTGCTATGGCATTTGCCCCACTCATCGGCTGGCTCGAATCGCTCGCCGACCCGACTCGGCTCCGCATGCTTCGCCTGCTCGAGAAGCACGAACTGGGCGTGGCCGAGCTGGTCGACGCGCTGCAGCTTCCACAGAGCACGATCAGCCGTCACTTGAAGGTGCTGAGCGAACAGGGCTGGCTCGCGTCGCGTCGCTCGGGAACGTCGCACCTCTCGGTTTTATTGCCCGCGGAACTGGACCCGTCGCAGCAGCAGCTTTGGGCCGTCGCACGACAGCAGACAGAGAGCTGGCCCGGCGTGAGGCAGGATGAATTACGGCTGGACCGAAGACTGCGCCAGCGAAGCGACGAGTCGAAGCAATTTTTCACCGGCGCATCTGCCGCGTGGGATGCGACGCGTGCGGCGCTCTACGGCGATGAGTTCAATTCCATCGCAATGCTCTCGCTCTTGCCCTCAAAGCTTGTCGTCGCAGACCTCGGTTGCGGCACGGGTCAGATGCTGCTTCGCCTTGCGCCGTACGCGCACCAGGTCATTGGTGTCGACAACACGCCGGCGATGCTGGAGACCGCGCGCCAGCGTCTTCTGGAGATCAACAATGCAGGCCTACAAAACGTCGAGCTGCGAGCGGGCGAGCTCGAGGCACTGCCCATCGACGACGCTTCGTGCGACGCAGCCCTGATGACGCTCGCGCTAAGTTATGTCGCAGAGCCGTTGCTGACGCTTCGTGAGATGGCCCGCATCCTCAAGCCCTCGGGCCGGGCAGTTGTGGTCGATGTGATGACCCATGACCGCGACGATTTTCGCCGCGAGATGGGACAGACGCGGCTGGGCTTTTCGGGCGATGAACTTTGCGCGCTCATGCACGACGCTGGGCTTTCAGACGCACGCGCCAGGCCGATAGCGCCCGCGAAAGATGCGCGTGGGCCCGCGCTGCTTGTGGCGACGGCTCAGAAAAAACATGTTTAACGCCGCACAATTTTTCTATGACAACTCGTCCACGACCTCCGCCGCCGCACGCATGCCCGCGCGGACCGCGCCGTTGGTGCTGGCCTGATCGACGCAATCGCCCGCGACGTATAAACCGCTTCGCAATCGCACGCGTTTCAT
>JBBQKP010000080.1:0-13565 GCA_038326995.1 Tepidisphaerales bacterium | reverse complement strand
CGCCTTCGTCAAGAGCGCATCGCCTATGTCTTCATCGCCCGGCCGTCGCCGCTGGTCGACTTTGTTCGCATGACTCCTCGCACTGCCACCGTGTTCGAAGTTCTATTTGAGAATGACGCGGCGATCATCGCGAAAGTGTTGACTCAAGAATGATGCGGCGATTTAATGTCGCGTCGCATTCGTGGACAGGAATTTCGCCGGGCTATCGGCCGACCTCATCGCACCATGACATTGCCTCGCCTATGCTCCTGGTCTCTCTGCTTTCCAGTTATCTCTCATTCTCGCCACGCCTGCAGCCCTACATGACTCGGCCCAGCTACCTGCTGGAAGTCCGCACCGCATTCACCTACCCGCTTGCTGCGGCGCTGACCGAAGGCACATTCGCCGGGATTATCGCGGTGAAATATTTCGACGCTTCGCCCGCACTCGTCGCGGTGCTGGTCGCGGCGCCGATGTTCGGCAGCATTTTAGCGATCTACTGGACGTCCATTGCCCACGGCAGGCGCCTTGTTCCGATCATCAACGCGCTGCAGTTCGTCGTTCTGGTGTGCGTGGCGCTCATCGCCTCGACGCGGCTCATTTCCGAAGAGTATCGCACTCTTGCGGGCTGGATGTTCGCGCTGTGCATCGTGGTCGCGCGGCTGGTCGCGAGCGGCATCATCGCGCTTCGCGGCGTGATCTGGAGGTTCAATTATCCCGCACGCGTCAGGGGGCAGATCGTCAGCCGAATCACCGTCATCACCACCGGCGTACTGACGGCGGCCACGCTGCTTGCGAGCCTGTGGTTTGATAGATACCCCGGGGCGTATGCCTACATCTACCTCATCGGCGCGGTGCTGGGCCTGATCGGGATTGTGCAGTTCTCGCGCATTCGCGTGCGAGGCGAGCGATGGCACATGCAGCGCTTTCCGCGTCGACCCAGCGTCAGCGTGGCCCGCACGCTGGTGACGGCCACCCGCGATGCGACGAAGTTGCTGGCCGACGACCCGACCTTCGCCGCCTATCAGAGGTGGCAGTTCTTTCAGGGCTTCAGCTTCATGATGGCGCAGCCGCTGATGACGCTGATCGTCAGCAGGGAATTGACTGACCCGAAGACCGATTATCTGCTTTCGACGTTCCTGCTTTTTGCGATGCCGCAAATGGTGATGATGGTTTTCTCGCAGGTGTGGGCGCCGCTGTTTGATCGCACATCCATCTTCCGCTTTCGCGCATATCAAAGCTCCGCGGCATTGTTCGCGCACATCGTGCTGGCCGCGTCGATGATCATGGGCAACCTCTGGCTCTTCGCCGCCGCGGGGGTTTTGCTGGGCATCAGCAATGCGGGCGGCAACCTCGCGTGGAACCTGGGGCAAAGCGCCTTCGCAGGCAAGGACCGCATCGCCAACTACCAGGGCGTGCACGTCATGCTCACGGGCGTCCGCGGGCTGCTCGCGCCGTTCGTCGCAACGCTGGTGCTGTATCCGCTTATGGGGCGATGGGTGTTCATCGTCATCGTCCTCACTTGCGGCGTCGCCACCGTCGGGTACTGGCGAATGTATGTGCGTGAAAAAGCGCGGGTGTAGCGGTGCGTCAGTCCCGTGAGATTTTCTGAAGCGGCTGTTTTAGGTGCGTCGACTTAAAGAGCCGCACACGAAAGTCGCAGAACTGGGTAAGCTGGTTTGGATACGCGGGTTTGGGTAAGGGGGTTAGGTAAATGGATTCTGCGAACTCCCGTGACGAGTTTAGGAGGCGAATTCGCTTCCGGACCGTCCGCACGCGACATCCTATTTCTATTTCGAGTGCAGAAAGAAAGTGTCCTGCCGGACGGGCCAGAAGAAATCCGGGATCGGCCGCGGATGACTCGCAAATTTCATTGCGAAGGTCATCAGAAAATGTTACCCGTGAAGGCAGGCGATGGTTCGCGTATTTGTACTGGAGCGAAGTCTTCGACGCGTTCAACAAAACAACGCGGTGAGAACGCCGCATTTACTTTTGGCGCAATCATGTAAAGCCCGGACGGTTGACTTTGCACCCCACGCGGCGAAATTCATCACCACGCCATGCCCGATCTCTTCATCCCACTCGTCAACTTTCTCAAGGCCAATATCCACTGGATCGCCCTGACGTTTGTCATCCATAACGTCGTCCTTGGCACCTGCGGCCTGCTGATTTATCTCGAACGTAAAGTCGCCTCCTGGGCACAAGATCGCATCGGCCCCAACCGCGTCGGGTTCGACCTGGGCATCATTGGATTCCTCAAGGGGTTCCGCTTCCTGGGCCTGGGCCAATCCCTGGCGGACGGCATCAAGATGTTCACCAAGGAAGACTACCGCTCGCCGCGAACCGACCGCGTGCTCTTCACCATCGCGCCGATGATCATGATGGTCGTCGTGGTCGTTTCGATCGCGGTCATTCCCTGGGGCGGCGCGTACGGAAAGCGCGTGCCCGCGACTGACGTAACCAACGCACTCGCACAAAACACCAGTCCATTGACTTCGCCCGCCAACGCCTTGGCGGAAGTCGTCGCGACCAAGCTCGAGCCGGGCAAGAATCTCGTCGGCGCTGTCGATATCTCTTTCATCAACCTCGACGACGAAACGCAAAGCGGAAGCTACACTCTTCTTGCCAACGGCGTCGTCAAAGACAGCGCCGGCAACCAGATCAATTCCTTGCCCACGCCCGGGCCCGGAACCGCCGTCACGGCGTCGTGGGTCGAGGCCTGGCGGTTCCAGATCGCCGATCTCAACATCGGCGTATTGTTCATCCTCTCCATCCTTTCGCTGGCGGTCTACGGCGTCGTCATCGCCGGGTGGGCGAGCAACAACAAATATTCCTTCCTGGGCGGCCTGCGCGCCACGGCCAACATGATCAGCTATGAAATCCCGCTCGGGCTTTCCGTGCTCGCCATCGTCATCATGTTCGGCACGTTGAACCTGGGCGACATCGTCAACCATCAGGCCACGTACTGGTTCGGATTCATCCCCGCGTGGAACGTGTTCGCTCAGCCGCTGTGCTTTATCATGTTCCTGGTCTGCATCCACGCCGAGGCCAATCGCGCGCCCTTCGACATCGCCGAGGCCGAGCAGGAACTCGTCGGCGGCTACCACACTGAATACTCCTCGATGCGATTTGGCCTGTTCTTCCTGGCCGAATATGCGGGCATGATCACCACCAGCGCGGTGTGCGTGGCGCTGTTCTTCGGCGGATGGCACTTGCCCTGGGCCGAGCACTTGCCACTCGTGGGCCAGTACTTCACGGCCGTCGCGCCCGGAGTTTTCGAGCACCTCTTGATCAACGTCGTCAGCGCGGGCGTATTCTTCGCCAAGACCGTCCTCATTCTCTTCATCTTCATGTGGGTCAGGTGGTCGCTGCCGAGGTTCCGGTTTGATCAGATCATGACCCTGGCGTGGCGCATGCTGATACCGCTGGCCTTGGGGCTCTTGGTCGTCAGCGCCGCGGGCGTGTACTTCACAAGCGGCCGCACGATCAACGGCCTGACCTGGCGCGACGCCCTGATCTTCCTCGCCGGCAACGTGCTGGTCGCCGTCGTCGCCCTGGCCGTCCACGGCCTATTGCCCCGGCAAGAGCACACCAACAAGCGTATGAAGGTCATCGGCTCGCGTTACGCCACCACCGCCCTGCCCGCAGGGGCGTGAAGCAACTAGTTCCGCTATACTTATTTCCAGATGATCACCCGGCTGCATGTCAAGAACTTCAAGGCCCTGCGTGACGTGACAGTCGACGTGTCATCGTTCCATTTGCTGATCGGGCCGAACAATTCAGGGAAGACGTCGATTTTGCAGGCTTCCTATGCGATATGTGGAAGTTTGTGGATGAGCACACAGAACGCGATGCCGTCTGGAAGAGCGGGGCGTGAACTCATTACCTTTGATTCCACTTTTGCGAGCAAATCTTCAGAAATATCGGTTAGAACGTCTTCTCTTCCTGACTTTGAGTATTGTGTCACATTCGATTTTTTTTCTTTCAATCCTGCAGAAATCCGATATTCACCGTTACACAACTCGATTCATGTTGAAGAACGATTAATGGTAAATTCGTTACCGTTCGACATCGAATACCAGAGTGTTTTTTTAGGGGGTCAGCTCCCGGCGGTTGAAGGCACGACTTTGCTGTTTTTAGGTCGCGAGTATGACTGGAATTATGGAAGCAATCCTACCTCTAACGAGGAACTGATTGAATTGAATTCAAAGCTGCGATTAGTTGCTTCCTCGATACCACGACCTGCAAATTGCAGGTTTCAAGCAGCGCTCTTGCCCCTTCCCTACGCCGTAGACGACTCCGGCAAACCTTCCATTGACGAATTCGGGTTCGGGATGGTCGGTGTGCTCGAAGACATCTACGGGCGAGAGCGCGATACGTTCTTCACCCTCGAAAAAGAATTGCAAGGACTCTTCCCCTCGGTCAAGCGACTTTCGTTCGCACCGCGTGCGGCGTTCAAGCGTGTTAAACCAGATGAGCCACAGGCGAATCGAATTCCACTTCTGACCCCTGCTCCCGGGAAATGCCTCATCGTTGAAATGACCGACGGATCTAAGGTCGAAGCAACTCAACTATCCGAAGGCATTCTGTTGACCTTGGGTTACCTCACCCTCCTATACGCTGATCCTGCACCTAAACTGATCCTCGTCGAAGAACCAGAGAACGGAATCCACCCTGCCAAGCTTCGTGAATTACTGTCGAACCTGCGAAAGATCGCCAAATCCCGCGGCGACGTACAGATGATCTTCACCAGCCACTCGCCCTATGTCGTGAGCGAATTTGCACCTGAGGAAGTCTCGCTCTGCACGCGCGAAGACGGTCCAAACGGAAATGTCAAAGTCACTCGACTGTCGGATTCGCCGCTGGTGATGGACCAAATTCGCTTTTTCACGCTGGGCGAGGTCTGGACGGGCGAGGGTGATGCCGCCATCGCCGACTCAACTGTTACCCTTGTGGAGTCGTCGCGATGAGAGTCCTGATCGTGGGGGAGGGGCCAAATGACGAAGCGGTGCTACGCACGCTGGTGTCGAGAGTGCTTGGTGAGAAGGTCGAGGTCACTTTTCGCAAGGTCAGCGAGAGTGTTCAAACCACGCGCCTCAAAGGCGAAGGCTCTGAAAAGCGAGCGGTGGCCTGGATTCGTGAGGCGCAAAGAGCGAACTTTTCCGCGTTGGTGCTCGTTATTGATAATGACAACCAGAACGACCGAGTGACTCAGCTCGACCGTGCCCAAACGAGTGGTGTAGCCTCTACGCCGAGGGCACTTGGAGTGGCGGTGGAATCGATCGAAGCTTGGATTCTCGCGGACGATCAGGCATTCTCACAAGCAGCAGAAGTGAAACCCGAAAATTTTCCGGTTTCACCGGAGAAATTGTCCAAAGCCAAGCTAAAGCCGTTAGTCGATCACTTGCTGACTCAAAGCAAAAGTAGCCGAAGCTCAGACTTTTACTCGGACGTTGTTCAGATGATGCGGACAGACATCGTAGCTAAAAAGTGTCCACTCGGATTCGCTCCATTTTACGCGCGGCTCAACGAACTGGCGTTGAGTCAGTAAATCTTTGGTGCCGCAAACGATTGCCTTACCGGTACAGCCCTCGGTCGATAATAAATTTCTCCACGTCCGGGTGAACCATGCCGATGATCGATCGGCCCGTGGAAATTTGCTCGCGGATGTCCGTCGAGCTGATCGCCATCGACGGGACATCAATCACGTCGCTTGCGATCTCGCGAACGCTCTGGGGCAGCAGGTCGCGGTCGATGGTCTCCCCGGCCCGCCGCATGACCACAAGCCTGACGAGTTTTTTAAGTTCCTCGAAGCGGTGCCATTGAGCGAGTTTTGGCAGGTGGTCCGTGCCGATGAGCCAGGCGATGTCGCCCGACTCTGCGAGCTGTTGTGCCGTGTCAACTGTGTAGCTGGGCGAGTCGGGTGAGACCAGGCCGCGTTCGAGCTCAATCTCGCTGACATCGAACATCGCCTCGCCCTGCAATGCGAGTCGGCACATGGCGAGTCTGTCGAGCGCACTAGCACGCCCGGGAGCGGTTTTGAACGGACTGCGCCACGCCGGGATCAGCAGGACACGCTTCGCACCGATCTGCTCAGCCGCGCTGCGAGAACACGCAATGTGCCCCAGATGCACCGGATCAAAACTTCCGCCGAGTACGAGCGTTAGGCACTGTGTTTGCGAATGGAGATTCGTATATATCTCGACCATGAGTCGATTCTAAACAAACTCGTTTTTTGTACACACCCTTGGCGTCATTCGATTGGCACGGGCGTTGATAGTCCAATGAAACGCAACGCATGAATCGGCAGTCGTGAAACGGTGTCAGGAATCAACGCCTGTGGGGCCCCTGACCCTTCCCAAGTGTTCGAAAGAAATGAAAGTTCCGTAAGCATCGTTCATATAGTGCTTTATCCGATAAGATTCTGTCCGGATGGGAGATTCCCCGGCCGATAAGTGAAACCATCGCACTTATGATGCATGATCTGTAATGACCGAACCTACGAAAAGGAAGTAAGACATGGCCGTCACAAGAACAACCCGCGTCGAACCCAATACTGCAGTGCATTCTCTACGGATGCCTAAATCGCTTCGCATCAAAGCAGAGGCGATTATGGCGGTTCCGCTGGCGTATATGGCGTCAGAGCGCTTCAAGAGCAAGGGCATCGAAAAACAGCTTTTCAGTTACGATCAACCTGATTTGCCCAAGGTCTCGTGGTATCAGCCGACACGCGATGAGCCGAGTGAGCGAACTAATCTTAAGAACGAGGGCAAGCCCGCCAGCACACCAAAGCTCATGACTGCTTCCGAAGAGCAGCTCATGTTCCTTCGTTATAATTACGCCAAGCGCAAGCTCAGCCTGCTTCGCAAGAAGATTGCCCGTGATGGTCTCACGCGCGCTCATGCCAATTCCACCATCGACTGGAACAATCGCTACGAGCATCTGCGTGAGTATCTGGTCAGAACCAACCTCGCACTCGTGCTTGCGATGGCCAAGCGGACGCGTCTGGGCGATATCGACTTCGCCGAAGTGGTGAGCGAAGGAAACATGGCCTTGCTTCGAGCGGTTGAAAAATTCAACGTCGATAAGGGTTTTAAGTTCAGCACTTACGCGTGCCGGGCCATCCTCAAGGCCTTCAGCCGAATCTCCATCAAGCACAGCCGTCATCGCACGCGGTTCCCCGTCGAGTTCGAGCCCGAACTCGAAAAGAGCGACTGGGCCGACACCCGTCGCGATAACGTCGAGAAGGATCTCACCGACGAACTTCGGCAGATCGTTGATCGCAACCTGGCTGATCTTTCTGACATCGAGCAGACTGTCATTCGCCAGCGATTCAACTGGGAGCAGGTAAAGGACAGCCCGATGACGCTCGAACAAGTCGGCTCCGTCATCGGCGTGACCAAGGAGCGTGTGCGTCAGATTCAAAACAAGGCGCTGATCAAGATCCGAAAACTCATGCAGGACGGCGTACTTCGTCCGCGAGGCGTGTTGCCCGAACCTGCAGAGGAGCCGTCAATCGATCTCTCCACACCTCGCATGACGCGTCGCATGTCAATGTGATTTAGAATAAGTACGAAACAGAATGAGGCGGGTGGATCACATGTCCACCCGCCTCTTTCATTTGGTTCAAACACATGAGGTTAGCCCGACACTCATGGGGCGGCGGGAGGTGTCGCACCATCTTCATCTCGACCTCGAGTACGAAGAATGTCGGTTGCGCTCTCGAAATCGCTGGTCTGTGCACTCAACGGGTTCGAAGAGTTGATGACGAACGTGTCGCGACCCGGGCCGCCGATGATGTTGTTCGTTCCAAGCACGGCTCCCAGGATGTCGTCACCTTCGCCGCCGTTGATGGAGTCGACGCCCTTTCCGCCCCACAATCGGTCGTTGCCCGCTTCGCCCGCGATGCTGTCCGCGCCGTCGCCGCCGTGAACGACATCATCACCCGCGCCGGTCATCACACTGTCATCACCCCGGCCCGCGTCGACAAGGTCTCTTCCCGCGCCGGTCGTGATCGTGTCATTGCCCTGCCCGCCCACAATGTGCGTCAACTTCGAGAACGCGCTGGTGTTGATCGTGTCGGCCGCGGGGCTTCCGAGAATGACCAGACGCCTTACCGCAGCCAGGCTGAAGGAACTGCTAAGCCCGCCGCCTGTGACGGTGACTTCAGTACCAGCTTCATTCAGGCCCACGGTTAGCGTCGCGCCGGCACTCTGGTCGGCGAGGCTGATGCGGAGGTTGCCGCGAGGACTCAGCGATGCGGCAGACATCAGGCGTCGGCCTTCAAGCGCTTCGCCGACCACAACCCGAGCACTTCGATGAATATTTTGGTTCCGACTCTTCATGGAGAAACTCCTTCAAAAGAAAAAGGGTTCGTTGCGGGCTCATCTCAGCCTGATCACTCGACCCGGCCGACATCAGTACAACGACATCGCGGGATTTATATTTTGCGACGATCAGATTTTTCCCATGACGTGCGTGGTCTGGTCGAGTGACCCGCGCCATCGGTTACGAAAGTACGACGCCTTCTCGGATCAAGTTATAAAGAAAGTGTCCTGACGGACGGTCCAGAAGCAGCGAGGATATCGATCAATTTGCACTGGCCAGCACCCAATCCCACGGCCACGGTTCGCTTTGGTTGCGTTCCCCTTTGCGCTGGCGAATTTCCACCAGCATTGACTGCAAAAATTGCCGCTGGTCCTGCAAGGGCGGATTCATTCCCAGAACCTGCTCAATAAATTTCTCGGCCTGCTCGAGCCGTTCGGGCTTGTCCGCTAGATACTCCGCCTCCTGACGAAACACCGAGCCGACTGTCACGCGATACTCCGGGTCATCGTACAAACCCCGCGCGACGGTGATTGCCTCTGCGACGCGGTCGGCACGGACAAGCGACCGCAACATTCGTTCACTCAGTCGCAACAGACGCGGCAGCCGGGCGGCGGGATTGGGCAAGCTTCGCAAATCGCGATCGGCGCGTTGATACTCCGCGACCGCCTGCGCGTATTGGCCGTCGGCGTAAAGCAACTCGCCCACTTGCTCGCGCCGAAGTGCGGCGTCGTCGAAATCCTGCGCCTTGTCCGCCAACGCCACCAACGCACGATACACATCAATTCTTCGCTCAGGCGTCAGCTCATCGCGAACCGCCCAGTTCGCAAGCTGCGTACGCGGCGCCAGCGGGAACATCGCGCGAAGGCTGTTCCATGCCTCTTCTCGCACACGCGGATCAGACTCCTGCGACTTAATCGTACGGCGATAAAGCGCATCGCCAAGCCCAAAATCACGCGATAGCAGCGCGACGTTTCGGGCGGCCTCGATGCGGACGTCGGCCGAGGCGTCGGTCAGCGAATTCGCAACCACTTCGACCGCGTTCGCGTCGCCGATCGCGCCGATTCCCATCACCGCCGCACGTCTGAAACTCGCGGGGTCGACTCCTTCGCCCGGGCGCTCGGTGCCGCGAAGCCCCGCACCCTTGCTCGCAAGAATCTCGATCCAGAATTGAAGCAATTCCTTTCGCCGAAGCGCCGCCAGTGTGTCGAGCAAGACCTGTCCTGATTCGGGTCTGAGTTCGGACGAAAGCGACGCGAACCGCTCGGTCAGCTTTCGTGTGATGCGGTCCATTCGTTGGACGTTGTCTGCGCTTTGCGCGAGATACGATTGCGACGACAAACTCGGCCCCAGTTCGCCTATCGCGCGGACCGCCGCGAGTGCGACCGCGGGCGATGGGTCGTCCAGAAGACGCTCGAGCGCGGGGGCGGCGCGGACGTCTTGAATCCGGGCGATCGCGTCACACAAGATCACGCGCACCTCGCTGCTGGATTCGAGCACGAGACGTTTCAGCAGCGCATCCAGGGCTGTCGCATCATTGAGCGTCTGCAGCGCGCGGGCCGATCGCATTCGCACGTCGATCGACGTATCGGCAAGGAGATCAGGCAATAGCGTGCGAATTTCGGGAGGCACCGTGCCGACATTCGCGGCCTCGATGTCAATGAGCTGAACGCCCACCAGACGCGTCGCCGAAACGCCCGAAAGAACAAACTCACGCAGAACACTGCTTCGCTGATCGGCGGGGGACTGCGCATATCGATCGCGCAGAATCCGCTGAAGCTCGAGTCGCGTCGCGTCAGCTTCGCGGCCTGAAGTTTCGAGCTTGGCAAGTCGACTTCGCGCCAACTCGTCTCTGAAGATCGCGTCGGCGACGTCCTTTCGCTGGCTATACCAGTCGCGCCAATAGCTCGCATCGCTTGCTTCAATGCCCGTCAGGTCCTGCAAGCTGCTCAGTGCGGTGACCGCGATCGAGGCCGAGCGGTCGCCCGTCAATTCGACGAGTCGCTGGGCCGCGGATTTTTCGGGGAACGCGCCGAGCGACCGCGTGGCGGCGAATCGGACGGCCTCGGGCTTTTGCGTATCGGTCTGCGAAATGAGCTGCCTGAGCACTTCGGGCGAGGCCTTATAACGCTCCAGTGCGACAGCCGCGGCTTCAATCAGATCGCGCGGCACGTCGCTGCCGAACAATGCGAACAGCGGCACAACGAATTCGCCGCTGGGGTCTGAGACATCGGCAATCGCCCGGGCGACTGCGAGCCGCGCAGAATTATTGAGCGCGTTGGGGTCTGTAAGAATCGACTTGAGCGTCGGCACGACCGCCGCGGCTGGCAGGCCGATGAGTTGGCGTGCCGCCTGGTCGCGCTGGTCTTGCGATAGTCCCGCATCACGGGTCAGCGCACGCTCGAGGCGTGCGATCTCTGTCACGAGCATCGACGCTTCGGATTGGACTATCTGATTGCCGCCCGCACTTGATGGGACGTCCTGCGCGTAGATCAATGAATTGGATGACGCGAGAAGCATGCCCGCCGCGGACGCCATCGCCAGAGCGGAGAAACACGCAAATGCATGTCGGCGTTGGTTCGGTGATTCACACACTAAATGCACGACACCCCGCCCGGCCCGACGTTGGGTGCAGATCGAATTTGGCTTCGGCCTCGTCACAACGGGGCATCCTTGCTTGAGTAAAATTCCCGGCAACAGTCGGCTCAACACACAAAGTAACGCGCCGCCTGTGATTGGCAAGCGCTATTGGCCTTTGGGGCCTTTGAAACACCTTACAATTTTCACTGCGCGCTACGCCACGCCCATCTCGCGAAGATTTTCAAGACTGATCTGCAAACTCTCGAATGGATCGCGATAGCACGTGTCCTGTTCGATGATGTACCACTTCACACCCGCGCGGCGGCACGATTCGATGATCCGCGGCCAATTAAGATTGCCCTCGCCCACTTCCATCATGTAATGCGTTCGATCGGGTTTGATGCCCATGTCTTTGAAATGAACACACGGGATTCGACCCGCGACGCGGTCGATTTCGAGTGACGGGTCTGCCCCGCCGTGTGCGACCCAGTAGGTATCAACTTCGATCCAGCCGTCGCTGGAAATTCCGGTGGTGAGCATGTTCCAGGCGGTCTTCCCGCCTCGATCAGCGGAGACGCGGGCGAACTCGTGCGAATGGTTGTGATAGCCCAGGTGAAGGCCGCGAGATTTGAGCCTGGCCGCGACTTTGTTGAAGCTGTCGATGTACTGGCCCCAGGTGTGCGCGTCGAACGTCTCGATCGACGGAAAGAACCCGCCCACGGCAGTGTACGAGCAGCCCAGAATTTCATGCTCGGCGACGACCTCATCCACCTTGTCGCGTAACACGTCCAAGCCCTTGTGCGTGGCGCAGCACGTCAGGTTGTTGTCGTCCAAGATCTTCCGCAGCTCCTTCGCGTCGATCGCGCCCATGCCCGAAACCTGAACGGCCTCGTATCCGATCGAGGCGACACGCCTGAGCGTGCTGGCGATGTCGGTCGGCGTCTTGAGGAAGTCGCGAAGCGTATACAATTGTGCGGCGATTTGTGAGGGCATGGCGTTGATTTAGATATGAGATTTGAGATTTCAGATTGCCGAAAGCTCTGAGGCTTAGTTGCTTTCAACCACTTCGCGTGTACGCGGGCGCGACTGCATCGCGAACCCGCCCGTAGGCCCGTAGCCGGTCAGCGGAACAGGCGGCTGATTTGTCCGATCGAGCATCTGACTCGTCGTCACGCCCATCCCCAGAAGGATGAGCCAGAACAGGCTGTAGATGAAGCCGAACCACACGGTATACATGCCCACGAGAATTGCGATCAGGCAGCACGGAATCAGGATGGCGGGAATTCGAAGGTAGGGCGTTGCGTCGGCCGTCCGCGTGATGAGGCGGTGCCCCAGCATCGTGATTGAAAAAATCAGCGCCATCCATCCGAAGAAGTACGTCCAGCCATGTCGCAGGATGAACAGCATGTAGCTGTTGTCCACGCTATCGAGCAGAAGCTGATCTTTGGTGATCGTACGCTCGAACCCGAACCACCCTGCCACCTGCGCCAGTTCCCACGCCCGCTGCACGATCAGCGCGCGAATCCACACGCTGTCGCCTAGCGCGTTGGTCAGGTCACGCTGCTCTTCGATCAGCGTTCGCCCGAGTAGATCGTTCGTCAGGTAGAACGCACCCAGCACCATCGACAACACCACCAGCGGCAACGCGTTCACGAGCCACCGCTGATAATAAAACGCGACGAACAGGCCGCCCATGATCATTGCGGCGAAAATGCTGGTGAATGACATGCTCGTCATCACGCTCAGCATCGCGCCCGCGAGAGCAAATTTGATTCGCTTCTCCGCAAGCGACCTGCCCGACATGTAGGTCAGCACTGGAATCATGCACAGCAAGATCACGCCCACATTGCCGTGATCAATTGGGTGCTTGAAGGTGACGATCGTCCGGAAGAACGCCCACCGCTTCAGCACCATCTCGTTGTACTCTGCCGAGAGGTTGATGCGGTCCATCATGCGGCTGACTTCGTTGGGGAAGAATCGCCACTCGAACAGCGCCAACGCACCGATGATCGGCGTGGCAAAGCAAAGGACGTTGAGCGAGCGATTTCGTTCGACCGGATCAGACAGTGCGAGCCTGCCCAGCATGTAAGGCACGATCCACCAGAACGTCCGGTCGGCGGTGCTGTTGACGGCCGTCCAAAACTCGCCGTTGATCCAGCCGCTGATGACGGGAATGATGGCCAGGACCACGATCAGATAATCGATGAAGTGCACACGAAGCACCGGAAACTTGCGGCTGATCGCGATACCAATCAACACGCCGTAGCCCAGACACGAGATCGCATCGAACTGCGGGATGCCGGCTATCTTGTACGGAGCGGTGATACCCAGGAACAGCAAAACCGGAAGCGCGATGGTGCTGAACGTGCGGGCCGGGCCGAAGCGGGCCGTCACGTACATCGATCCGAACAGGATGATGGTCAGAGTGATGTAATTCATCCGGCGGGGTCGGTAGCGAAATACGGTTTAAAGTCTTCTGCGTGTGCGGCGTTTACCGCGTCTTCTTTTCCGACTGGCTCTCGATCCTGGCGATCAGGAACGTCGGCCTGCCCTTTACCTCAAGGAACACGCGACCGAGATATTCGCCGATGATACCCAGCGAGAGCAACTGCGCACTGCCCATGAATAATACGATGACCGCGGTCGATGCCCAGCCACGCGGCGTGCGGGCGGCGGCGGCG
>JBBQKP010000079.1:0-13860 GCA_038326995.1 Tepidisphaerales bacterium | reverse complement strand
CGCCACTCGTGTCTGCCCACTCGAAATGCGCACATTTGAGTTCACATTCGGGGTCCACACCCGTGTCGGCGTCGCATTTACCATTCGCACATCAGCGCATCGTCGTAGGCGCGCAGATTCGAAGCGCATCTTCTTCTTCGTTTCGCCGCGGACTTGTCCGCGGACGCGCGCGAGAACGATCGCGCGATGTTTGACCCAGCAGTGCTGTGTGACATCGCGAGATCACGCGGGCTCGCGCCCGCGGCGAAACGAGGAGCACGCACAGACCACGTAGACGTGTAGGGTCCGCAGTATTCTGCGGACCCTCATCGCGTTCCCAAGATTAGCCGCCAGCTTGCTGGCGCTTTGATCGACTCGACGTGCACATCAAGCACCAGCAAGCCGGCGGCTACACGGGGTTGAGCGCGCTTGCTTGCTTTCAGCGGCGCGTGTTGCCCCGCTATCGTGTTCTGACCATACTTGCCCAGTCCTAAAAAAAGGTGGAACCGCTTCCGTGTTGACGCTCGAGTACATGTCCTGGTGGAAATTGCTCCTGCTGTTTGCAGCAGGCGCGGTGCCCATCGTCTGGCTCGGGATTCGTTCCATGGCCGGCCTGGGTGCGGCCCGTCAATACGCGAGCATCGCGCTAAGGCTTCTCGTTCTTCTGGTGATGATTCTTCTGCTGGCGGGGGCGCGATTCGAACGGACCAATCGCGACGTCGAGGTGATGGTGGTGCGTGACGCCTCGGATTCGACGCGTAATGTGAAATTGACCGAGCCGGGAATCGATTCACTCGAGGCCGTCACAAGTGGTTATCTGAAATCCGCGGTTCAGCAGGACAAAGACAAGCGTGGGGGCGACCGCATCGGCGTGATCAGCTTTGACAGTCAGGCGTATGTGGACGCGATCGCCGGGGAGCAGCTCGTGCTTGATGCGCGTTCGGTCAGGCCGACCGGTTCGGGCACGGATGTTGCCGCGGCCCTCGAGCTGGCGCTGGCGACGCTGCGAGGCGACGCGATGAACCGCATCGTGCTGGTGTGGGATGGCAACTCGACCGCGGGCGACCTCGACACCGTCCTGGCGAAGGCGGCGAGCCGAAAGATTCCCATCGACGTCATCCCCTTGGATTTTGACGTCAAGAACGAAGTCATCGTCGATCGATTCGTCGCCCCGACGTGGCGGCGAGAGAACGAACCGTTTTCCATCGACATCCTCCTGCGATCCACCAACCCGGGCCCGGTCTCCGGCTCGCTCACCGTGCTGCACCAAAATCAGCCGATGGATCTCGACGGCCAGACGCCGGGCCTGCAGGCGTCGCGCACCATCACGCTGCGCCCCGGTGCGAACGTCGAACGCGTTCAGGTTCCGGCACTGAGCGACGCGGGCGTCCATCAGTTCAAGGCGATCTTCGAAGCGCCAAATGTCACAACCTCACTCGGCCAGACGTCTCCGACAACCGCACGTCCGGGCGATACGCTTTTGGTCAACAACGCCGCGAGTGCTTTCACGTTCGTAAGGGGCAAGGGGCGAGTGCTGTATATTGATAGTGTGGCGCAGGACGCGGGCCGAACTCTTGCGGAGGCGCTGTCGCGCGAGGGCATTGAGATCGAGCGCCGCAGCAGCGATCAGTTTCCTGCGACGCTTGTCGAGCTGCAGAATTTCGACGCCGTCGTATTGAACAATGTCAATCGCGGGTCGGGCGGCCTGAGCGACGAACAGCAGCAGAATCTCGCCAGCTATGTTCACGACATGGGCGGCGGACTCGTGATGGTGGGCGGCGACCAGACCTTCGGCGCGGGCGGGTGGAGCGGCAGCAGACTTGAAGAAGTTTTGCCGATCAACATGGAGATTCCGGCGCAGCGAAAAATCCCGAAGGGTGCGCTGGTGCTGCTTATGCACTCGACGGAAATGCCGCAGGGCAACTTCTGGGCCGAGCAGTGTGCGATCAAGGCGACTGAAACACTCAGCGCACGCGACGAGATCGGCGTGATGAGCTGGGCGTTTCGTGGCGGCGGAGGAACGCAGTGGGATTTTCCACTCGCGGAAAAGGGAGACGCCTCGCGCGTTGTCGCGGCGATCAAGAACATGCAACTGGGCGACATGCCCGACTTCTCCGACGCCATGCTGCTCGCGCTCGACGGCTCGCCCGGCAAGCCAGGACTGCTGGCAAGTGATGCGAAGCAGAAGCACATGATCATCATCAGTGACGGCGATCCGCAGCCGCCGCCGCAGAGCACGATCAAGCGATTTCAGGATGCGCAGATTTCCGTGAGCACGGTCAGCGTCTATCCGCACGGCGGCGTGGTTCCTTCGACGATGGCGGACATCTCGCGCGCCACAGGCGGGCGTGCGTACGGGCCGGTCGAAAACAATCCCGCGCAGTTGCCGCAGATTTTTATGAAGGAGGCGACCGTCGTCAGGCGAAGCCTGCTCTTGGAAAGCAAGGAGGGCATTGTCGTGAAGACGACGGGCCTGCCGGGCGAACTGGTGAAGGGGATTGATCTCTCGACGCTGCCCAAGGTGTTTGGCATTGTCCGCACGAGCAAGAAGCAGAATCCGCAGATCGAGATGCCGCTGGTCGTGGGTGATGACAACGACCCGCTTTTGGCGAGCTGGCAGGCCGGGCTCGGCAAGGCCGCGGTGTTCACGAGCGATGCGCACAACAAATGGGCGGCGAACTGGGTGGGCATGAACGCGTTCGACAAGTTCTGGAGTCAGGTCGTTCGCGGCGTCGCACGCCCGGCCGAGAGTTCGGATTTTGATGTCAACGTGAACGTCGAAGGCACGACCGGCACGATCAGCGTCGAGGCCGTCAACCCAGACAACAAGTTCAAGAACTTCCTGAAAATTCGCGGCACGGTGGTCGGCCCGGACATGCTGCCTCGCGAGGTCGAACTGACACAGGTCGGCCCGGGAAAATATCAGGCGACCTTCAAAGCCGATCAGGCGGGCAACTATGTCGCGGGATTGGTTTACTCCGCACCGGCCGCGGCGGGCTCGGCGGAGTCGGGCGGCATGCTTCGCTCGGGCACGGTCGTCAATGCGTCGCCCGAACTGCGCGACCTCAAGAGCAACCGCGCCGCAGTCGAGGAAGTCGCAAGCCGTACGGGCGGCCGCGTGCTGCTGGCGTTCGACGCTGGTAATGCGAGGTTATTTACGCGTGACGGACTTTCGCGCTCGTCGTCGCCGCTTCCGATCTGGCAGACGCTTTTGAAATTTCTGCTGGCGCTGATGATTCTCGATGTCGCGTGCCGGCGTATCGCCTGGGATGCGCAAACGCCCAAGCGTCTGTACGGCATGACGCGAAGTTATCTCGGCTCATTCATTGCCACGCGAAAAGTAGAAACGACTGCGTCGGTGGATGCGCTGCGAAGCGTCCGCGATGTCAGCAGAGCGCGCGAAACACCTGCTCGAAGCTCGACAGAACGGGCCGACGCGATGTCGAGTCAGCCCGAAAAAACTTTTAAGTTCGAAAGCAAGGACCAGAACGCCGGTGACATCGGCGATATCGCCGATATCGTCGGCGGCGCGACCGACAAGCCTTTGCCAAAAGCCAAAGACCAAAAATCGCCGCCCAAGTCAGAGCAGAAAGACAAGGCCGATTCGATGTCGAGCCTTCTCGACGCCAAACGCAGGGCGCGCCAGAAGATGGACGAAGACGAGCGGGGCAAATAACTATTATGGCAAGAGCAAAAAACGTCCTCTGAAAGTTCTCTTAACAACAATCTCTTCAAGCACGAACACTGACTTGCCACAACTTCGACTCGTTAGACCTCACCCAAAGCCATGACTTCATCCCTCACCCCAGCCGACGTTCAAGCCGCCACCGATGCCTTTCGGCAGGATTACATTGCCGTGCGAGATGAGATCGGCAAGGCCATCGTCGGGCATCGTGAAATCGTTGACGGCGTTTTGACGTGCCTCTTCGTCGGCGGACACGCGCTGCTCGAAGGCGTGCCGGGCCTGGGCAAGACGGCTCTGATTCGCGCGTTGTCGCAGGCGCTGTCGCTGAAGTTCAATCGCATTCAGTTCACGCCCGACCTCATGCCCGCCGACGTGATTGGAACCAGCATCATCGAAGAAAACGAGAGCGGCCGGCGTGTGTTTAAGTTCCAGCCCGGGCCGATCTTCTCGCAGATCGTGCTTGCGGACGAGATCAACCGCGCGACGCCCAAGACGCAAAGCGCCATGCTCGAAGCGATGCAGGAGAAGCAGGTGACGGCCGGGGGCGAGATTCGCAAGCTCGAAAGCCCGTTCTTCGTGATGGCGACACAAAACCCGCTCGAACAGGAAGGCACCTATCCGCTTCCCGAGGCTCAGCTGGATCGTTTCTTCTTCAAGCTCGTCGTGCGATACAGCTCGCGAAGTGAACTTGCGGAAATCCTGCAGCGAACGACGACCGGCGCGGTGCAGAATCTCCGGGCCGTCCTGGACGGCGAGAGAATTGTGAAGCACCAGCAGACGGTGCGGCAAGTCGTGATCGCGCCGCACGTGCGGGATTATCTGATTCGTCTGACCTTGGCGACACACCCGCGCGGCGAGTTCGCCCTGCCCAACGTCAACAAATATCTGCGCATCGGTGCGAGCCCTCGCGCGGCACAGGCGATCGAACTCGCAGCCAAAGTCCGTGCACTTCTGGACGGCCGATTCCACGTCAGCTTCGGCGACATCAAGGAAGTGGCGGTTCCGGCGATGCGTCACCGCGTGATTCTCAACTTCGAGGCCGAGGCAGAAGGCATCACCACCGACGATGTGCTGAATCGCGTGGTGGAAGAACTGCCCACGGCGGTGGCGGACGCACCTGGAAAATAATAGGTGGAAGGATTTTGGTGAACGTCAAAAACGCGGCTCGTACTGCTGGTCCGGATATTCGCGTTGTCGGGATCAGACGGATCACGAAAACAAAATCGAGTCTGTTCGATAAAAACATGTTCGCTCTGGTGATTGATTGGCTTGTTATTGAGCCCGCTCAGGCTAAAACATAATCAGGAAACAAGTGGTGAGGAGCGGGCTCGAAGCACGCGTCCGAACGGGACGCGGATTCGAGTGCTACGATTGGTCGGCCAATCACCCACACAGATGTCTAGAGAGATGTCTGCACAGATGTCTACAGAGACGTTTACACAGATGTCTACTCGGCGGAGATCGAGACCATGGACGCCATCCCCTGGAAAGACGCCGACGAGCTCACCCGCCACGCAATTGAATTGCTCGGGCAAAAGCAATGGACCGAAGCGCTGGATGAACTTGATCTCGCGCTCGAACAGGACGCATCCAGCGCGGTCTCGCATTTTCATCGCGGCGTAGCCCTTGACGAACTGGGCCGACTCGATGAGGCAGTCGAGGCGTATCAGGCCGTCCTTGAAATTGATGAAGAGAATCTCGACGCGCTGAATCACCTGGCGATCGACCTGCACCACATGGGCCGGACCAGCGAAGCGCTGGTTCTGTTTGAAAAGATTGAAAAGATCGACGCGACCTATGAGCCGGCCTACTGCAATCGGATTCACGTGTACCTCGAGCTGGGCGATCACGACAAGGCCGAGGAAATGTTTTACGAGGCGCGTCTTTACAAGGATGAGTGCCCGAAATGTTTTTACAACATCGGGTGCAGTCTGGCGGATCGCGGCAATCACGCGCGGGCACTGTTCTGTTTTTCAAGATGCCTCGATTTGGACGGCCCGCACCCGGAAGTTCATTTGCGCCTGGCCGAGTCTTATCGCGAGACCGGCGACCTCGAGGCCGCGCGTCGACACTTCGCCGCCGCTCTGAAGCTTGATAATTCCAACGTCGACACACTGATCGAACTCGCTTCGGTTCTGCTTGATCTGGGCCGCATCCCCGACGCGCAGGCGCGAGCACAAGCGGCGTTGCGGCTCGCGCCCGACCGTGCCGAGGCGTACGTCGTCATGGGCAAGGCCTACGCGCAGGCGAAGCAGTTCGCGCGGGCGGCGACGGTGTTTCGAAAATCACTCGCGCTCGACCCGACTTTGCCTGACATTCACTTCGAACTCGCCAAGAGCCTGATGGCCATGGGCGATCTTCCCGCCGCGCGAAATCACCTGCGATCGCAAGTCATGCTCGGGCCTCACACGCCCGAGTCGCTCGAAGAACTCGGAACGATGCTGATGGACGCCCGCGAATCGAAGCTGGCGGCGGCGTGTTATCGAAGGCTCGTGAATCTGGTTCCGGATTCGGTCAGCGCCTGGCAAAACCTCGGCGTGGCCGAGTGTTCGCGCGGGCGATTAGAGCTCGGAATCCTCGCGTGCCGTCGCGGGCTGCTGGTCAACCCGGGCCATATCGCTTTGCGGCACAACCTCGCGCTCGCACTCAGCAAACAGGGCGAACTCACTGCCGCGATACAGGAAGTCGATTTGGGCCTGACGTTCGTCCCGGCCGATTCGTCGCTGATTCGCCTGCGCTGGATGCTGCGAATCGCTCGGATCAAATCGGGCGTGCTGTGCGTCGTGCCGACGAGGTGGCGGCAGACCCGCAAGCCGATCGACCGCGAACAGGCGGATTGATTGATGTCGAGGATTCTTTAAAAGAGCCGCGCACGAAATAAGCGGGTTTGGGTGAACGGGTTTGGATAAGCGGGGCTTTATTGAAAACACCGCAGAAGATTGTCCTGAGCTCTCTTTACCTTTTGAACTCTACGGATCGATATCCTGCGGCCCGGGTTCGACGTACTTGTAGTCGCCGCGGCTGAAGGATTTTTCGAGCCAGATGTACATGACGATGAAAAAATAACGACTGCCCATCTCTTTGATCTTGAGCTTCGCCACACCCGTTCGGCGGTTGCGCCAAGTGATGGGAATCGTGGTGAACGTGAAGCCGCGAACGATCGCTTTGAGGGGCAACTCGACGGTAAGATTGAAGTGCGGCGCGATGAGCGGCTGCACGCCCTCGATGACGTGCCGGCGATAGGCCTTGAAGGCGTTGGTGGTGTCGTTGAGCCTGATGCGAAAGAGCAGGCGAATGAACAGGTTCGCGCAGCGATTGAGCATGAGCTTGAAACGCGGGTAATCGATCACGCCGCCGCCCTTGATGAATCGCGAGCCGAAGACGCAATCGACGCCGCGATTGAGTTCATTCCAATACCTCACGACGTCGCGGCAGTCGTCGGATTCGTCGGCCATCATGATGCAGACCGCGTCGCCGGTGGACTGCTTCAGCCCGAATGTGATGGCCCGTCCGAAGCCGTTCAGGCCGGTGTTCTGCACGGGCTTAAGCTCGGGCAAAGTCTTTGCAAGGTCTGTGAGGATCGCCCAGGTTCTGTCTTTACTGCCGTCATCGACGACGACGATCTCGTGTGGAATCTTGTTGAGCCGAAGTTCGAGATGCAGGTGTTCGACGGTGGACGCGATGCACCCTTCTTCATCCCGCGCGGGGATGACGATCGACATTTTGCTGAGCGGTGCGGGATTCATGGCGATGGGAAATTTTCTGGTCGAGGCGGATTGTTCAAGGGGCCGACAGATTGAGCCACTCTGGATTTTGCTCTGCGAATTGTGCGATTTCTTCCAGCACAAAGTTGATGTCGCACTTCGGCTTCCAGTCCCAAACGCGATGCGCGAGCGAACTATCCAGCACCAACCAGGGCACATCAAACTTTCGCGGCGAGACGTCGACCGAGATGTCGTGTGTGCCCCAGCGCGCCTCGCACCAATTCGAAAGTTGCCTGAGCGAAGTGCTGCTCGAAACGCCGCCCGACACGTTGCACAACCGCGGCTTGGTTTGATCGGACGAAGCGAGCTGCATGTTGATGAGATCGAGCAGGTCGAGCGGGTGAAGCGCGTCGCGAACCTGATGGCCCAAGCCGCCAAAGCCGATGTACTTGAGCGGCCGCCTGGCGCGGTAGCTGTTGAGCCAGAAGCTGAAGATACCCTGCTCGGCATGGCCGAACTGACGGGCGCCTGCGAGCACGCCGCATCGGTTGACCCAGACCGGAAAATCAAACGCGTGGCCGTATTCCAGGGCGAGTATTTCGCTGGCGAGTTTGGTCGATCCGTAAAGCGATACGGGCGAGCTCGTGCTGAAGTTTTCGCTCACGCCCTTCATCGAAACGCCTGTCGAAACGCCTGTCGAAACACCTGTCGAAATGTTGGCCGGAAGCGGCTTCGACCCGTCGAGCGTGAACGCGCCGTTTGTCTCGATGAGTGGCAAAGAAACCAGCGGCTCGATCGCGTAAACACGACTCGTTGAAAGGAGCACGAGCCCGGCCCGGCGGTGCTTGCAATATTCGAGAATGTTGATCGTGCCCGTGAGATTATGCTCGACGACTTGCCGACTGCTGCTCTTGCCGTCCACACCCGCGAGCACGCTCGGAATTGCCGCGGCGTCGATGACGAAATCGCAGGCCGGGAGTGATTCAAAATCGCTTGCCGAGCGGATATCGCCGTGGATGATGTTGACGCCCATTTTTTTGAGCGCATCGCGATTGATCTGGCTGCCGGGCCGAATGAGATTGTCGATGCCAAAGAGCGTGTGGACGCCCTCATCCACCCAGCGTTTTGCGAGTGAGCTGCCGACGAAACCGCAGATGCCGGTGATGAGAAGTTTCATGAATGAAACAATCTAACGTGGCAGGACAGAAGCGTGTGAAACTGCTGTTATCGTTCACACCCTCAGCCGCGCGTGCCACTGTTCGACGATTTCCTTAAACGTTTGTTCGAGTGATTTGGTGATGGACCACTTCGGGTAGTGCGAGATCATTTTTCGCAGATCGGAGTAGTAGCAGATGTGATCGCCCACGCGCGGCGTGTCCTGGTAGGAATAGATTTGCGGTCGGCCGGTGAATTTTTCGGCGAGTTTGAAGGCTTCGAGGATGGAGCACGAGTTCTGCTTTCCGCCGCCGATGTTGTAGACCTCCGCGGCGCGTGGCGCATCGATGAAGGCGAGGATGAACTCTGCGACGTCGTGCGCGTGGATGTTGTCGCGAACCTGTTTGCCTTTGAAGCCATTGATGACGTAGGGCTTCTGTTGGATGTTGCAGCGAATGAGGTAACTGAGGAAGCCGTGAAGTTCGACGCCCGAGTGATTCGGGCCCGTGAGGCACCCGCCGCGCAGGCAGCACGTGGGCATGTTGAAGTATCTGCCGAACTCTTGAACCATGACGTCGGCGGCGACTTTGCTGGCGCCGAAGATGCTGTGTTTGGATTGATCAATGCTGAAATGTTCGTCGATGCCCTGGGCGTGAGCGGGGTCGTCGTAGTCGTAGCGGGTTTCGAGTTCTTTGAGTCGGATCGCGTTGGGTTTATCGCCGTACACTTTGTTGGTCGACATATGAACGAATGGCGATTCGGGGCAATATAGACGCGCCGCCTGGAGGAGATTGAGCGTGCCGCCCGCGTTGGTGTCGAAGTCGTCGAAAGGGATGTCGGCCGCGCGGTCGTGCGAGGGCTGGGCGGCGGTGTGGATGATGACCTGAGGCCGAATCTCGTTGACGAGATCGAGAATTCCCTGTCGGTTGCGGATGTCGAGCTCGTGATGTTGGAAGTTGGGAATCTCTCGCAAAAGGCGGCCCTGGTTCCAGCGATTGTCACCTTGCGGGCCGAAGAAAACCGCCCGCTGGTTGTTGTCGATGCCGTGAACTAAATAGCCGCGCTCATGGAACACCATGACAATTTCTGAGCCGATCAGGCCCGAAGACCCGGTGACAAGGACGGGCCTTTTCATGGCGAGGTGATGGTAGGTGTGACACTCATAAACGCAACCAAATCATAAACGAGGTTTTTGGATCACTTGCCTGTCGCGAGTCGAACAGTATGGACGGAAACTTCTAGGCTTTCCGCCTGGCCGGCGTTCTTAAAACGAATTGATGTTGGGCGCGCCGCGGGATCACTCTTCGACAGATTAATTTCCGGCGGATCAGCGAACTGAGCGATGAGATTGTCGATCGCAGGAGTGGAAGGAACATAAGGACTCGCGATGAAGCCGCTGCTGCTGAGCGGCGGATAAAACGGATGAACGACGATGTCGCCCGACTGATTTCGAAGCTCCATGACCCAGGGCGTGGGATAGGTCAGCGTCGTCGCGATTCCTGACCAGAACGAACGAATGAGTTTTGTCTTGACGATCATCAGGCCCGGCTCGTGGGGCAGGTCGATCCAGCCTTGTGCATCAGGTTTGAGCTTGCGCTCTATTGATTCGACCACATCCAGAGGCGCGGCCCGCTTTTCAAAGATCATCGCGCCCCATGATGTCGTGTTGACCTTTTCATACCCGCGAAGAATCTCCACCCACGCGAGCGAATCTTCCATGAGCGGAAGCCGTTCGTCGATCGCATCAAGCGAAACGACGACGTATCTCGGCGCGCGCGGCCCGGAGAAAAACTCCGCGTTTTTCTTCGCGAGGTAAGGCGTGTAAACCGAATAGCTCTGAAAAATCGGCCTGCTGCTGATCGTCAATCCGTTTGCGGTCGCGATCGCGCGATTAAAGCTGAAGATGTCGACGGATTCATTTTTAGGAAGATCGATGGGGAATTTTTTTCGCACGGCCTGCATCGCTCGATCCCAGGCTGATGAGTAGTCGCCCGAAGTCTCGATGAGTTGTTGAGCCGTTGAAAAGCGGTGAAGCCAGATGTTGGGGGCTGTGAAAAACAGGCCTTGTGATGCGGGAACAACAAACAGCAGGGCTGACATCGCAAGAGTCCAGGTCGGGCGAAACCACGCGAGTCGGCCGCGATTGGGCAATAGGAAAACGACCGCGAGATACATCACCGCGCCGCCCGCGAGAATGTGAATGAGGTCGCACCGAATCGTCGCGTGTTTGAACGCCGCGAACAGGCCGAGCGCGGCGAACGAGGCGGCGATCATTGCGATGAACCAGCCTTGCTTCCGCAGACCGACAAGAATGATCACGACTGCGGGGATCGCCATTGCTGCGAATCCGATCGCGACGAATTTTCGCACATTCAGCCCGAGCGCCATTGCTTCGTAGCCACTCACGATCTCGGCCGCGCCTTTCACGAACGCGTAGAGCCCATTCAGCGGCGGCCCGACGATGAGCCAGGTCAGAAATGCCGTGATCGAAAATGCGAGTAGCTCCCAAGGCACGCGGCGATGGAGCAACAGCACCGCAGTGACGGCCGACATTCCCGCGACGAGGATGACCCACTGACTGATTTTACCCCACACCATGATCCCGCAGAACGCCGCGAGGATGATGGCGAGTGTGCGGATGAGTCGACCATGAGACGGGCGATTGATTGTGAGCGCGACGAGCAAGATCGGCACCGCCGCCATGTACGCATCGCTCGAACCCGCCAGCACCGCCGCGGTCATGACGGCGTACAGTGCACGCGACCACAGTGCACGCGACCACAGTTCACGAGACAAGGGTGTCTGACCGACCTGCAACAGACACGCCCAGACGCCGCACGAGATGAGCAGTGCGTGCAACATCCAGAACGCGATACAGATAAAGAGCGTGTTGGGGTGATAGATGGGGATAAACAGGAACGATGCCGGGCCGTAGGTGAAGATGATGTCTCGCCCGAACACCAGGCCGGTGCCGACTTGCTCGTGAAGGTACGCTTGCCAGACCCAGTCGAGCATATTTCCGATGGGTGTATTGCCGGGCGACGCGTCGGGAAGATCGGGCAGTGGGAAGATCAAAACCGCAATGAATAAGATGACGAGCGTATGAGCCCACCACCTCGAGCCTTGTCGCGGTATGACGCCGGGCGCTTGATTCCCTTCCTGCATCGGCGATAGTGCACTTTGAATCTGTCCCATAACATGGAAGTTACGACAATCATGCAACACAAATCAAAAGCAAGCCTCTTTCGTTTCTCCAAATCACAATTCAATTATCGATTGGTGAATCCTCGGATGGTCGCGGCAATTTTCGCCGCATCTGTTATGACGTCAGGCCTCGCGTGCGCGAGCAAGTCGAAGGGGCCGACGCAAAACACCCGAGCCACGGGCAGCAGCGTGCTCGACATCGAGCCGCGAGCTGGCTCCTCCAGAACGGCGCAAGCGCCTGCTAATTTCGATTCCGCGCTGCCGCCGATCTCCGCCGACTCGATGCCCGGCGCTCCCATGCCCGGCGCTCCCGTGCCCGGTGCCAACATGCCCGGTGCCCCCAACTCGGGCGGCGCATTCGCAAGCCAGCGATCACACACCATCATTCGCGGCGATACGCTGTGGTCGATCTCGTCGAAGTACTACGGCGACGGCAAGAAGTTCAAGGACATCCTGGCCGCCAATCCGGGCCTGAGCGAATCGCGCCTGCCATTGGGCAAGTCGATCGTGATTCCGTAATCGTTTCACTACCGCCGTTCGCAGACGCACCCAAACACCTCGCCGTCTAGTGGGATTGATTCAGCGCACTTATTCAAATCGTAGTAACACTTCAGCCGTTTGCACCAAATCGCATTTGTTCAGGCGTTTTGCCACGTCTCATATTCAAGTCGTGGTGGGCACGAGCAGTCGAATCGTTTGCACCTTTTTACCGCATCACGACTTGCGTAAAAGTCGTGGCACCAGATATCGTGAAATTCGGGCATTCGGCTGAAGTGTTATAAATCGTAGATGAGGCGTCCTCGCGGCGTATTAGACACGTGGGGCACGACGCTTTATTTCTGCACTCAAGGTAGAAGTGCGATGTCGCGTGCCGACGGGCCAGAAGCGAATCCGGGTCGTAAATGTTTCGCGGTGGTTTGCAAAACCCCCGTAACAAAAATCGCCGTAACAAAAACCCCCGTAACAAAAACCCCCGTAACAAAAATCGCCGTAACAAAACCCGTTTACTTCATGTGCGGCTTTATTACGGAGCCGACTCGAAATCTGTCTTCCCAAACTTTCTCATGATGACGACGCCCACGCCCGCAAGCGTGACATCGATCAACGTCTGCTGCAATCTGAGGAACACGACGGTTGCGGCGATCTGGTAGTCGGGCAGGCCTGGCAGAATCTGCTTCAACAAGATCAGGAATAGCACGTCGCGCACTCCTATGCCCGCGGGGGCGATGATAGACAAATAGCCCAGCGTCATCGCGCACGCCGTGATCGAGCAGAGCACGGGCCAGCTCCAAAGCGAGACCGGCGACAACGCATTGAGCATCGCCCACGTCGACAGACCCGCGAAGCCCCATTGCAAAAACGCGCACACCAGCGAGGGCACATATTGTCGAGTAGTGGGCAATTTCTCGAGTTTTGGTTTTTTGAGTCGGCGAAGCGAGAAATTAATCAATGTGCCGCTGACTTTGGGATGAAGCAGAACGATGCCCCCGAGAATCGCCGCGATCGCAACATAAAACCCGCCGGGGAAGCGATCAGACAGGGGAGGCCTCATCAAAAGCGGCGAAGCAATGACCAGCCCCGCGATGACGCTGAACATGTCCATCATCAGCACGACGCCCAAAGCGACCGCGCCGCCGACGCCGATCTTTCGCAACATCACCACCGCCCCGGCGATGGCTACGACTCGGCCGGGAAGGTATTTGCCCACAGCCGGGACCCACGCGATGGGCATCATCTCGCGCCACGTTGGTCTGGCGCCATAGGCGAAGAGCAACGAGCGATAGCTCACCAAAACGCACAGGCCCGCGCAAAACGTCATCAGCGCCGACATTGCGACCCATCGCGCGTCGGGCCTGATTCGTGACCAGTCATCGACCTTCGAAAAATCACGTGCGACCGTCCACGCTACGAAGCCAACGACCACCACGACGGCGAAAATTTTCAGCCCACGCCACCACGTCATTGTGACACGTCATACCTCCTGAACGACCCCGCCGCGAGCCACTGTGCCGTCGAGCCGACACTTTCGGATGGTCACGAACTTGAACACGTGGCCTCGTTCGTTTCAATTGCTAAGACTCTTGCACGACCAACCACAGAACGCAAAACAAATTCTCGACCGGCAGATTCCCT
>JBBQKP010000078.1:0-13959 GCA_038326995.1 Tepidisphaerales bacterium | reverse complement strand
GGCAGCGATTCTGTGCGAGTCGATTCATCGCGTCCTCACCGCCGCGATCAACGCGGGCGGAAGCACCTTGCGAGACTACGTCGACGCAGACGGCAAGCCCGGCATGTTCCAACTGCTTCACGTCGTCTACGATCGCGCGGGCCAGCCCTGCAAAGCATGCGCCGCTCCGATCGTGCGTATCATCGTGCATCAACGTTCGACCCACTTCTGCAATGAATGTCAAAAGCGTTGACGAACAACTTACGACCCGAACATCAACGCAGATTTTAGATTCAGCTCTCCGATCCCTTCACACACCTCCATCCACTTCTTACGAACCATGCCCTTCCTTCTCATCACCGTCGGCTCTCATGGCGACGTTCATCCATTCATCGGCCTGGCCAAAGTTTTGCGGTCGCGCGGGCACGCGGTTCGAATCGCGACCAATCCCACATTCGCTCCGCTCATTCAGAAGAACGGCATTGAATTTACGCCCGTCGGAACCGCCGAGCAGTTCAACACATGGACTGACAACCCCGACGTCTGGCACCCGCGAAAGGGCGGCCTTGCGGTGCTTCGCGGCACGTCTGAAACACTCCAGCTCACGTACAACCTCGCCCGCGAGTTCACCATCGAAACCGGCGGAACCGTCGTTGCCTCCACTCTTTCAATGGGTGCCCTATGCGCCCGCGAAACGCACCGCGCCAAGGTCGTCACCGTTCATCTCGCGCCCATCTGCATTCGAAGTCATTACGAGCTTCCGCGCCTGCCGATTCCGTTTGATCTCAACCGCATGCCGATGTTCATGCGTAAAAATTTCTGGCGCGGCGCGGACCGTTTCAGCATCGACCCCGCCATCGCGCCTTCTGTCAATGAGCTTCGCAAATCACTCGGCCTCGCACGCGTCAAAAGCATCCTGGGCTCGTGGATGAATTCGCCCGATCTCACGCTTGGACTCTGGCCCGAATGGTTCAGCCGCGCGCAGCCCGACTGGCCCCAGAACGCCCGACTCGCGGGCTTCCCCATGTATGACGAGGGAGACGTCACGCCGTTGCCCGCTGAACTGCTCGCGTTTCTTGATGCGAACGAAGCGCCGATCGCCTTCACGCCGGGCAGTGCGATGAAGTTCGCAAACAAGTTTTTCCAGACCGCCGCCGACGCGTGCGCTTTGCTCAAACGCCCGGGCCTGCTGCTCACGCGGCACGTGGATCAGATTCCCCAATCTCTCCCGCCAGGCGTCATCCATGTGCCCTATGCACCGTTTGGAAAACTATTGCCGCGTTGTGCGGCAATCGTCCACCACGGCGGCATCGGCACGACGTCTCAAGCGCTCAAAAGTGCGTGCCCGCAACTCATCATGCCAATGGCGCACGACCAGCCCGACAACGCGCACCGAGTTCAGCAACTCGGCTGCGGCAGCTTTGTCTGGCCGCGCTCGTTCACGCCCAGACGTGTCGCGAGCGAGCTTTCTAAAATCCTTTCGCAAGAGACCAAGCAGAACGCGATCAAAATCGCGACGCGATTTACTTGCGAGACTCCGCTGCTTCGCGCGTGCGAGCTGATCGAGGCGGTGTGAATTCCGGGCGACCACCATCACGAGCCGCGACCGTGAGGGAGCAAGTTACACAAGACTCACAGCGGCATTTCCGGATTCTTTAGACGCTCGGCGATTGTCGTGAGCGGCGCACGCGATTCGACCAAACTCTTGAGCACCGCGTGCTCGTCGGCGCGGCCGATGACGCTGACGTGAACGCACCTGCCATTGAGATCCGCGCCGATCTCGGCGGTGTCGTTACCAGCGCCGCGAACAATTCGGTAATCGATAAGACGTGCCTCGCCCCAGCTCTGGAGATGGATCGACGTTCGAGGGTCGAGCTGGGATAGATATCCGATGAGCTGGCTGACGGGTTTCATGTCGCCGCCGACGACGGACGCGGCCATATTCGCACCGACGATGCCGCCCGCGTAGACGGCCTGTGCCCAGTGCTGCGTCAGGCGATGCTTGGCGAAGCGCGGGTCGAACATCGCGCAGCAATCGCCCGCGGCGAAAACGTCGCTCACGCTGGTTCGGCCGAACTCATCAGCGAGGATGCCCTTCTCGGCAGCGATCGGCGTGCTGCGAAGCAATTCGCGAGAAACATCCACGCCCACGCACGCCACCACATGATCGCACTCGACCGCGGATTGATCGCTCAGCAACACCCGCTGCACTCTGCCGTCGCCCTGCAAACTCATGGCGCGAACGCCCTGGTGAATGTTCACGCCCTGCTTCGATAATGACTGATGAATGATCGCGCCGAGTGTCGGGCCGACGATCTCGGGCCAAGGATGCGCTCCGCCGCACACCAACTCGATCTTCGCGCTGAGCACCCGAAGACTCGCGGCGACTTCTGTGCCCAACGGACCACTGCCGATGACGCAGACTCGCGTGCGACTCGGCGGCGTGCGCATCTCGGATTTGCTGCGGTCGTCGGTCATCGGCCCGACGATCGCATTAAGCAGGCGGTCGAAATCTTCGATCGAGCGGAGGTGATAGACGTTGGACATCGACGCGCCGGGCAATGCCAGCGGCCGGGCGGTCGCGCCGGTGGCGATGAGAAGCTTATCGAAGGCGATTTCCGCGCCGGTATCGAGCGAGACAAATTTTCGTGCGGTGTCGATCAAGACGACGCGCTGCCCGCTGCGGAGCTGAATCTTTTCGTGGACGTACCAGCTCGGCCCACGCAGGGAGAGATCGTGCCGCGATTTTTCACGACGAAGATACGCCCCGGACAATTCGTTGCGCGCGTACGGCCTGGTGACTTCGCGCCCGACGATGAGAATCGACCCTTCGGCGTCGGACATACGAATCGCCTCGGCGGCGTGTGCCGCGGCCGGTCCACCGCCGATGATGAGATACGTCACGTGTGATCGTTCCATCGAAACTCTCCTGGGCAAACGCTCTGTCTTAGATCGATGTTGGGAACATCTCTGGCATCCATTTAGGCAAAGACAACACCCGTCATAGACTGGTGCCAATGACAATCTTAAGGTGGCACGGGTCTCTAACCTGTGCGATTCTGTTTCCAGAATCAGAGATAATCGTGAGTGGGAAGGAAACGCTTATCATTTTGAATCATGCGACGCGACAGTCATGTTACAGCCTTGGATCAGTAAATGCTGACAATCTGCGTTTCGCGGTTGCGGCGCCGCTGACTCTGCGCTGAACAAAAACTTGACGAACGACTGCATCCGAATGACAAACACGCAATGCGAATTTTCGTCGCGACATTTCTCTCACTTTTTGTCGTATCCACTCAACTCGGATGCACGTTCGACGGGCTCGTGCCCGCGTTTCGTGCGGGCGACCGCTCATTGCCAAGAGAGCTGAGATCATCGAGCGATCGCGGCGACAAAGATCGCCCAGCAATCGCGATCGGCACGACCCAGCCCACGGGCAAGTCCAGCGAATCGTTCACGTCATCGGTCGGACAGGCGTTGATCGATTTGCCAGAGAAGACCATCAATCTCATTACGGGAAGGTCACCCGTCGCAGCGGCGATTGATCTGGACAGCCCCAGCCCTGATCGCAGGCGGCAGGCGGTCACGAAGATCGTCGGCCAGGGTTTCGGCAAGGGCCTTCCCTATACAGATGTGTATCGCGGCATGTCGCTGCTCGACACCGATCACACGGTGCGGGCGGCGGCGATTCGCGCGTTGTCTCGGTCGCGCGATCCGGGTGCGAAGCCTGTGTTCGTACGCGGTCTATCCGACGGCGACGCGAGCGTTCGCCTCGAGGCGGCCAAGGCGCTTTCGAGCGCGCCAGACGCTTCGGCAGAGCTTGCGCTTCGCAAAGTCTTGCAGGACACGCAGGAGTCGCCCGAAGTGCGCATCGCCGCGGCAGAGGCCTTGCGACATTACGGCTCGCTTGATTCCGCGCGTGCCCTCGTTTCACAATTAAACGGTCAAAACTTTGCGGTCGCCTGGCAGTCTCGCCGATCGCTTTATCGACTGTCGAATGGCGTGGACCTTCGTTACAACGAGGCGGCGTGGCTCGAATTGCTTACGAGCCGATGAGCCCTTTTTCTGAGTGATTTTGATTAGCCGCCAGAGTCAGGGCTAGTGAACTCGTGACGATTCATGACGATCCTGGAGCCTTATCAATCTCCCGCCGCCCACGACGCGTGGCACGCCGTTCAATCGCCCGGAGGGTATGAGTGGTGGTATTTTGATGCGGAAGACCCCGCGACCGACACGCAGGTGGTGGTGATTTTTTTGGAAGGCTTCATCTGGCACGCGGAGTATCTCCGGCGTCATCAGAAATACGCGAGAAAGCCAACCCAGCACGCACCGCCGTTCCCGTGCGAGTATCCGTGCGTTTATCTATGCGTATACCGAGGCGGCAAGGTTCTGCATCAGTTCATGACGCAGTATAAGCCCGAAGATTTCGCCGCATCGTCAACCGAGGTGAATGTTCGCATCGGCCCGAACACGCTGACGCGTGACGCCGACGGCCGACTCAAACTTTCGATCGTCGGCACGCCGTGGTCCCTCACCGGCCGCGGCCCCAAGACGCACCAGGGCCATACGCTTTCGGCGGAGCTGGTGTTTTCTCCACAGCTGACTCACGCGCCACTGCAGCGGACTTTCCTTTCGCAGCAGATGACCGGCGCTGAGCACCGCTGGATCATTGCCAATCCGCTGTGCAGCACGAGCGGTTCGATCGAGCTGACCACGCCCGAGGCGCGCCAGACGATCGAATTTTCCGGCCTGGGTTACCATGATCACAACTTCGGCACCGCGCCGCTGGGGCCGGGATTATCGCGATGGATCTGGGGCAGAGTGTTGATGAACGATCATGTTTATTCGTTTCATTACGCCGTGCCGAAAGACCGAAACCTGATGCCCGAGCCGCATCTGGTCGAAGGAGATTTTCGCGCGTTGCGTGACATGCCGATTCAGAAGGTGCAGGCCGAATGGTCGGGACTATCGAAGATGCTTTTGCGGTATCCCAAGCGCCTTGGTTTTGACGACGCACTGGTGATGACCAATCCGAAAATCGTTGATGACACGCCATTTTATCTGCGATTAACTTATGACGCCGTGGCTCGTGGAAGGCGATGTCGGGCATTTTGCGAGGTGGCGTATCCGCATCGATTGCGCTGGCCGCTATTGGGTCGAATGGTTGAAATGTCGATCGACAAACGTATTTGACGTCGAATGACATCAGCATGCCTATACTACATTTGAAATGCAGCGAGACCTCGCCCAAGTTGATCTGTCTGATGTCGCACTCTTTCCGTTGCCAGAAGTACTTCTTCTTCCGCATGGAATGTTGCCGCTTCATCTGTTTGAACAGCGATATCGCGACATGATGGAGGACGTTTTGGAACGTGAAGAAAAGCCCATCATGGCGATGGCGTCTCTCGCACCCGGATGGAAGCAGAACTACATGGGCAGGCCTGACATCCACAAGGTGGTTTGCGTCGGAGTAGTCAGTCGATACGAGCGGCTCGACGATGGGCGATTCAATCTCGTCTTAGGCGGGGCCATCCGTGCAAACATCGTGAGAGAAATCGCAGGAAAGAGTTACCGCCGTGCGGTTCTTGAACCAATCGTCGACATCAATGCGAGTGAGGATTGTCTGCTTCGTTCGCGTTTGCGGCTTCGCTCGCTCTGTATTCATTCTGCCCTCAGGCGACAGACTGCGGCATCACGAGAACTGCTTCGCATCATCGACAATCACAGCATCGAAGTGCCGATGCTATTGGACATTCTGCTTCACGCATTAAGTGAAGATTCTGCACTAAAGCAGTTGATCCTGGCTGAGGCAGATTTGGCGCGCAGGCTGAGCATCGGCATCGACGCGCTTGAGGCGGCTTATCCGCCGGTACACCCCGCGCATCGCAGCAGTGTTTCGTCCTTGAATTAGTGCACGCTCGGCCCTCACGCTCTAGCCGTTTGTCGACGAATTTTTTTTGGGGTGGCACTTAGTTGTTTTCACGGCGATGGAACTGCGAGTCATTCCTGATGTTTTCGATTCGACGCTCCGCGTGCTGGATCGTGGGTTTATTGCATCATTCCATCACAAGCTGCAACCTGTTGGTGGACAATTAAATTGAATTTCTTGCCGGATTGTGCGAGATGTCGATGATCAAACCGGACACGGATGAATTACTTCGCATACGGATCAAATCTCAACGCCAAGGCCGTCGCCGAGTGGTCGCGGCATCACGGGCATCGCGCGCCCGCCTTACGAAAGTCCAAAGCCGTCGTACTGGACAACTATCGGCTGTGTTTTCCAATCTTCAGCGAATACTGGGGCGGGGGCATTGGCGATATCGAGTATGACGCTGGCAAGTACGTGATGGGTGCGCTGTTCGAAGTCAGTACCGCCGAGCTCGAAGTGCTCGATAAAAAAGTCGGGCGCGTGCTCGACTCACAGGGCCGCGAGACCGGAACGTACAAGCATATGGCCGTCACGGTGAGCCCGATCGGCCGCGGCCTGGCGGTTCAAGCCGTCACTTATCAAGGCACCAACGCCGAAAAGAATCACATTCCGCCCACGCAGTTTTACATGGACAGCGTGATCGACGGCTCATATCAGGCCGGGCTAAGCATGATGTGGATCAGTTATTTGAAAAGCTTTAGCACGCAGGTCGGGAAGAAACCGCAGGCGGGCAGAGGTTGATCTCGCCACCACTTTACGATGCCGCCGCAAGACGTTTGCCATCGCCGCTGAGCGTAATTCGGTCTCGACCTTTTTCCTTCGACACATAAAGCGCAGCGTCTGATCGAGTGATAAGCTCGTCGCCGCTTGCAGGTTGATTGCTGCTGACAGAAGCCACGCCGATCGACATCGACATACCGTTGTCTCGGTTCAGCATGAGGCGTGTTTGTTCTCGATAGGCCTCGCGAATTCGACCGCCCAGTTGCTGGGCTTCGTTGCTGTCGCATTGTGGAAGCAGCAAGACGAACTCATCGCCGCCGTAACGTGCTGCGACGTCGGCCTTGCGCATCGAGTCCTTAAGGATGCGACCGACGAGCACGAGAATCTGATCGCCGACCTGGTGACCCAGACTGTCGTTGAGCTGCTTGTAACCATCGAGATCGATCATCAAGCACGCGAGGTCATTGCCATATCGGTTGGCCTCGTCGTACATCTGTTCGAGCACGCGTGAGAAGTGACGACGATTGTACAAACCCGTGAGCGGGTCTGTCGCTGCCATTTCCTCGACGCGGCGGAGTGAGAGTTCCAACTGTTGATTGGTCTGCTGAACGGCACTGAGGGCACCTTCCAGATCCGTGCGAAGCGATTCGTTCTCACGCATCAGCTTGATCACCGTCAGATTTTTTTCTACCACGAGCGGCAGCGTGAAGAAGTATTCGCCCATCTTCACGACATAGTCCGTGGCGCCGCGCCGAATTGCTTCAGCGGCGATCTCGGTCACGTTCTCACCCGTCACCATGATGACCGGCGTTTTACATTTCTGCTGAATCCGGCCGAGCAGTTCCAGCCCCGTGCAATCGGGCAGATTGTAATCCGAAATGATCAGATCGAAATCAGCCAGCGGCTGCTCCATCGCCTCTCGACCCGTACCCGCATGCGAAACGGACCCTTGCCCGAAGTGATCTTCGAGCACCTCGGCAGTCAGCGCTCGCTGATCCACGTCGTCGTCGATGATGAGCAGCTTGATCGGCATGGTCCGGGGCTTTTGAACACTGCCACTTGCCGGCGTCAACACAGACGCCGCACCTGACTCGCCTGTTTCGTTTAGGGCAGACAGCTTCGCTTGAACCTGAGTCAAACCCTTTGTAAGACCGGGCGTTTGCGCCTCGCTCACGAGGTCTGTCGAAACCGACTCGCGTGAAATCGATTGACCTGAAATAACTTCGCTTGAAACGATCTCGTCGATCGTGTTTGCCTTTTCCGTCGCGGCTGCAGGGCCCGATGACTCTTGATTTTTGCGTGCGAATAAACTCATCGGCGCGCCTCCGATGCCGGCAAATGGCGACCGGGATATTGATGCACGGTGAGCCAGTATTGCGTACTGGTCATCACGGTCCGGAGAAAGTGTTCGGGGTTCGCAGGTTTGATGGTATAACTGTTAGCACCAAGCACGGCAGCCTGTCGGATGTAATCGTCGTCGGCGACGCCGGTCATCATGACGACTGGAATGTCTCGCAGCTTTTCGTGCGACTTAATCGCCTCCAGCGTCTGCAGGCCGTTTAAACGCGGCATTTCGACATCAAGAAAAATCAATCCCGGTCGCGCGGATGAATTTGCCTTCTGTGTCAGGTAGTCGATCGCTGCTTGTCCATCGGGCATTTCAATGACCACATGTGGCGAGCCGCATTCACCGATCGCTTCGCGAATCAACGCGCGGCAATCGGGGTCGTCATCCACCAGGAGAATCGTAAACACCTGCGCCTGCCCGTCCACAGTGCCGCTACATCGCGACCGCGTCATCGTGACGATCGCGTCTGCCAATTGAAATTTATCTGTCGAATTACTCATTGAAATACTCCCATGACTGACATTTGCGACGAATGCTCAGGCCGCCTGTTTCTCCCTCTGATTTTCTTCATCGTCGCGATTGTTTTGAATCCGTAACAGCTCCTCGATCGATTCGCCACTGACGCTGGGGACGTGCTTGGAGTTGATCGTGAAGAAGAACGTCGTGCCCAGGTTGAGTTCGCTCTCCACCCAGATTTTTCCGCTGTAGTTTTCGATGATGCTCTTCACACTCGCCAGGCCCACGCCCTTGCCCGCTACTTTCTGCGTCTCCTCGCTCCGGCCGCGCCGAAATACGAAGAACACTTTATTAATGTCCTGCGGGTCGATGCCGCTTCCCGTATCGGCGACGTAAAATTCCGCTTCTGTCACACGAATTCTGCATCCCACGCGAATCTGCTTGAGCGGCTTTTCGCCCATGTACTTGATCGCGTTGTCAATCAGGTTCTGGAAGATCTGCCTCACACGCGACTTCTCCGCCCACAAGTTTGGAAGCGAGGACTCCAGCACGATCTCAATTCCTTTGCTCTTCAGATCATTATCGAACAGACCGCGCAGATCCCAGATCATCGCCTCCGTCTCGACCAGCTCCATCGTTGCGCGGCGAGTTTTGATACGCGATAATTCCAACAGCTCATTGATTAAGTCAGTCTCGATCTCGACATTGCGCTTGATTCGATCGAATTTTTCCTGCATTTCCGGTGTGATCTGCGCCTTGTGCTTCAGCACCAGCATCGCGACCGTCCCGCCGATATTTCGAAGAGGCGCGTTCAGATCATGCGACACCGCACGCAGGAAATCTTCCTTCTCCGCGATCTCGCTGCTGAGTCGGCCGTTGGCACTCTCCAGCTGGAGCGTCCGGTGCTCGATCTTGCGTTCGAGCTGATGATTGGCTTCTTCGAGCATCCCATTGGCTGCGTCGATCTGAGCGCGGTGCTGCTTGAGCCAGTTGACCAATTCGTTGAATGACCGCGCGAGCTGCGCGACGGCATCCTCGCCGTCGACCTTGACGAACGTGTCGAGTTCACCGTTGATGATCTTCTTCGTGGCAATAACCAGCTCGTTCACCGGGCGAAGCATGCTGCGGAGCAGAAGCCACGCAAGAGGCATGGCAACGGTCATCATGCCGCAACCAACAACAAACACCGAGGACGCGAGATAGACCTGCATCTCCGATTCGCTTTTGCGCGAAATGGCGACTGTGACATAACCAAGAATTCCGTTGTTTCCGCGGTGGCCGTTGGTGCCGAGCACGGGAACTGTGACTCGATAGAGTTCGCCGAGCTTCGGATCGGTGTCGGGCTGAACCTTGGTCAATGCCGAGGGGGTGAATTCGAGCCTGGATGTGTCGAACGGAACATTGCCTCGCGTAGTCGTCACGATGGCGGTTCCACGCTGGTCGTGAAACGAAACCAACATGAGTTCTGAACCATTTACGAGCCTTTTTCCGATGTCGCCCACGCGTCTTAGGTCGCGCATTCGATAGTCCGACAGCGTCGCCTGCGCCAACGCCTGGGCGATGGAGGTTGCCTGGTCCTGAAGGCTCGCACTGAGTCGTCCCTGAACACGCTGTGAGTAAAGCAGACAGACGACGCCCAGCGATGCCGCCATCACCGCAAAGAATGCGAGCAGAAGTCGACCCTGCAGGCCGAGTGGATTCTTGAATCGACGCCTCGCGTACGCGGCTTCTTTCCAGCTCAAAACCGGCGCGGGCAATCGACTCGGAAGCGCGGGCGCTTCGACGCGATTCACAGGCGCATCCACAACTGCCGGCAGGTTTGATACCGCCGACGGTTCTGATGTTTCGGAGTTGGGCTTTGGTGCGAAAAGACTCATCGTGACTCGACGTGTTTGACTGGGAACATACGGCCCTGATTTGTCAGGATCTGCGCCAGCGTTTCGACTCAGCGCGAACCGATTGACACGACGCTTCTCAAAAGTCATCGTCTCAATCGCAGTCGCGCATAACTTGCACGTCCGCTTTACTTGCGATGCAATCCGCGGATGCGAATCGCTCGTTTCTTGTCGTCTGGCAGAATCAGGCTTGGTACTCCCCTCAACCCACACGAGGCCGTCGAGATTATCGGCGACTTCCCCGGACCGTTTTCAATTGGCTCCGCAACTCTGCCCATCGACAAACTTCTCGCGCCCATCTTGCCCACCGACATTCTTTGCATCGGCCTGAATTATCACGCTCACGCGAAAGAGACCGGCGGCACCGTGCCTGAGAATCCGATGTTGTTCACCAAAACCAGCAACGCTCTCTCCGCGCCATTGGTACCCATCATCATTCCGGATTGCACGAATCAGATCGATTATGAGGCCGAGCTTGCGGTGGTCATCGCACGCGACGCGAAGAACGTTTCAGTTGAATCCGCGCTCGAGTATGTGTTCGGCTACACGTGCGCCAACGACGTGAGCGCCCGAGACTGGCAAAAGAATTTCAACCTCAACGGCGGACAGTTTACCAGAGGGAAATCGTTCGACACGTTCGCACCGATCGGCCCGTGGATCGTCACCGCCGACGAAATTCCCGATCCGCAAGCGCTGGCGATCACATGCACGGTGAGCGGCGCGGTGCTTCAAAACGCCAGCACCGCCGACATGATCTTTAGCGTGAGACAAATCATCGCGAGCCTCAGCCGCACGATGACGATTCGCGCGGGAAGTGTGATTCTCACCGGCACGCCCAGCGGAGTCGGCGCGGCACGCACGCCGCCCAGGTGGCTCGTGGCGGGTGATGTGGTGGTGGTGGAGATCGAGAAAATCGGCCGACTCGAAAACCCGGTAAGGAATTAATTTCAGTTCGTCACTGGCAGATTGAGCGTCTCATCAAGGATCGCGACGAAGCCGTCGTCAAGGTGGTCGTCCTTCGGCACGTCGCGCGTGAACGCCGGGCCCACAGAGCCGACGCGTTCGATGGAAATACCGCCCTGGAATCGCCCGGCGAAGACGAATGACCTGCCGTTTGCGCGGAGTGAACCTGCATCAAGGAACAAGTCCTTGTCGGCGCCTCGGGCGTTGATCAGCCGAGCGCGATCAAGTGAGCCGTCGGTGCGGTAAGTGGCGATAAAGCCGCTGTATGCAAAACTTCGCCCGTTTATGTTGTTGTCTTCGAAATCACCTCGCGGCGTGCGAAGAATGCGAGTGGCCGCGTTCGGATTGAAATCAATATTGCCTGCGGCCGAGCCCCAGATGACCAGCCGATTGTTCGACGTGAACGCCGCCCCGCCGACCAGTTCAAAAAGCGGCCCTCTGATCTGCTTGACCCATAGAGTCTCGCCGGTGTTTTGCGACCACTTGGTGATGAACAAGTCTGTCTCAAGCGAGTCGGCGTTATTTGACTCGGGTGTGGCACGAAAGATCCGTGTGGGCTGATTTACATTGAGTGGTGCTTCGTCTTCAAAGTATCCGACACTGTAGACCGAGCCGTCGTTTCCGAGCGTAATGGCTCGGTTGCCGACGAAACTTTCGCCGGTCTGTTGCCTCGCCCACACCAGTCGCCCCGTCGGGGAAAGCCGAGCGGTGAACGCGCCGGTCTCGCGAGCTTCTGCGGTAAGAAAGAACGTTCCCGGACCCGGGTCAAAATCGGCACGGGTCGAGAACGTTCCCGCGACATATACATTTCCCGCCGCATCAACTGCAAGGTCGCTCGCCTGTTCAATCTCTTCGGTCTCGGACGCGTCGCCGCCCATTTGTGCGAACCAAACGATGTTCGACACGTCGGCATTATATTTGACGACGAAGATGTCCGCTCGACCCAGAGGGTTTCTTATTGAAGGCGAGCCAGTTGTGGCGAAGTTCGCGTTCCGCTCAAACGAACCCGCGAGGTAAACCGAGCCTGCCGAATCAATTCTGATTGAAGTCACGACATCATTAAAAGGCCCGCCGATCTGTCGGAGTGAGCGGTACGCGCCGCCCGTGGAGAACCTGGCGACAAAGGAGTCGTAGAATTCGCCATCCCCAGCGCGCGTTCGGCTGGCGTCGAGCGTTCGGTTGCCGAATGTGGATCTACCACGAAAAATGCCCGCGACGTAGATCGAGCCGTCGATTCCTTCTGCAAGACCAGTGATGTTCTCGCCCGCCTCGTCGGGGCTGCTTGAAACGCCGAGCTGGAACACCCTTCCCGCGCGGCTTGGCCTGCCCGCGTAATCAATCCGGTTGTCGTTGGTTGTGATTTCCGATTCCTCGCCGCCCAGGGTTCTAACCCACCGAAGCCGACCATTATTATCAAGAAGCGCGACGAAAGCGTCGGTGTCGCCGCGAACCGAGGGCGAGGCCTGCCCGGTTCTGAAAGTTGCACCGGGCCCGAAGATGCCAGCGACAACAGTGCGGCCGTCGCGTAGCGATAGTGTTTCTTGAATGCTCTCGATTTCACGACCACCGAAAATCGCCGGAAGCGTCCCATCGAAGGCCATTAGTCTCCTGGCCTCGCACACTTCCATGATCATGCCACAGGTCTTGCTTCGTTGGTTCATGCTGAAGAACTTACCCGTGCCCTTGTGATCATGGAAGTAGTGGAGCAAAACTCTTATCAGTATCGCCTTACTCCGTTCACGCCATCACAATTCTCTACCGAGGCGGGCGATGAGCGTGAGGTTGGCGATTACGGTGTTGTGGCATAGTCTTGGATTTATTGACACGCCACCTGAACATCTTTACCGCCCTGTGCTTATTTTTGCTCAGCCCAATGTCATGCGGCCCGAAAGACAACAGCTCATCGAATGGTCTTACTGAATCGACGACAACTTCCGCGTCGAAATCTGAGACGTTGTCATCCACTCAATCATCGACATCGATCTCGCACGTCAACCTGCCAGCTGAGAAAGCGATCGGTAGCAATATCGTCGGCGATTTGCGAATTCACCGGGCTTTTCAGTCGGCGATCATGCGCAACAATCGCAGCATCCGCGTGTGGTTGCCGCCGGGCTATGAAGCAGACGTCGACAAGCGATATCCGGTGCTCTACATGATGGACGGGCAAAATCTTTTCGACGCCTCCACCAGTTTCGCGGGCGAGTGGCACATTGATCGCACGATGACGCGGCTCATCGAAGAGAAAAAAATCGAACCGATAATCGTCGTCGGGATTGATAACGCCGGGGCTGAACGTGCGAGCGAATACACGAGTGTTCAGGAGCCAAGATATGAGGGAAAATTGGTTCCGCGAGGAACAGATTTCACGCGAATGATGATGGAAGAAATTGTTCCGATGATCGAGGGCGCTTACAGAACGCGCGCGACAGGCGAAGCGCACCGGGGCGACACGAGCATTGGCGAAGCGCAACGGGGCGATGGGCGATACATCGGCGGAAGCTCGCTCGGCGGGCTGATCTCACTCGACATCGCTCGCAATCATCCGGGCCAATTCGCGGGCGTCATCGCCATGTCCACCAGCCTTTGGTGGAACAACGGATGGATGGTCGATCAACTGGCCAAGAACGCGGTCGCGATGAAAAACATTCGCGTCTGGCTCGATTTCGGGA
>JBBQKP010000077.1:0-13970 GCA_038326995.1 Tepidisphaerales bacterium | reverse complement strand
GCCGTCACGTCTGTCGCCGTACCGAAGATGCTTATGACCTTACCTGTCGCATCAAATCTGGCCCGGCCCTCGCCCCGGACATAGCGGGTCTCCGTCGTGCGCAAACCGCTCGTACGCATCTCCAGCGAGTAGGGTTTGCCCTGGGTCGTGCAGGCCCGGACCGCGGCGTCGAGCGTGCGCGCGTCGTCGGGGTGATAGTCGCTCATCGCGCCGGCGTAGTCGGGCGGACCGTCGGCCTCGAGCCTTCCAAAGAGCGCGTAGATCTGCTTTGACCAGTGAATCTTTCCGGTCGCGAGATCGAACGACCAGTTGCCCATGCGTGCGACGCTCTGGGCTTCTTCGAGCAGGGCGGTCGCGATCTTGAGCTGTTCTTCGCTGGCGCGGGATTGGGTGATGTCGGACATTGCGCCCGCCATGCGAATCGCTCGCCCTGCGGGATCGCGCTGAGTAGCCCCGCGCGCCCTGAACCATCGCCACTCACCATCGCGGGTTCGCAGGCGGTATTCTGACTCATAGTGCGTGTCGGTTTCGATCGCACGACTGATCGCCGCTTGGGTGTTGGTCAGGTCCTCGGGGTGCAGGCGAGAGGAGAAGGACTCGAACACCGCCGGAAAGTCGGTCGCGTCGGCAGAGTATCCGAGTAGTTCCTTAAACCGCGGCGCGTAGTACACCGCGCCGGTGAGGATGTTCCAGTCCCACACTCCATCAGCGGTCCCCGCGACGGCGAGCTCAAACCGCTCGGTCGCCTCCTTCAGTTTGTTCCTCGCTTCCACCTGCTCGGTGATGTCCTGGAACGCGCCGAAGAGGCGGACGCTCTTGCCATTTTCCATCTCTACGCGTCCGACCGACCGAGTCCAGATGCTGCGACCCTTTGCCGTGATGAAGGGCAGCTCGAGGTCCCACCCCTCCCCGGTCTCCATGCAGCGCTCGAATGCCTTGGCAATCACGGGCCGAGCCGCGGGGGCATAAAAATCGATACCTTTTTCCACCGAGGGCTCGTAGTCCGGGGGAACCTCATGGATGATGCGGGTCTGGTCCGTCCAGCGCACTTTGCCCGTCGTCACGTTGACTTCCCAGCCGCCCACGCCAGCGGTCTGCCCGGTTTCACGAAGCATCGCCTCGCCGGAAACCAACTGAAGCTTTGACTCCACCTGCTCGGTAATGTTCATCAGCACGCCGCGTATGAAAGCGGGCTTGCCATCCTTCATTTCTATTCTCGCCGTTTCGTCGATCCACACCATGCTCCCGTCCGCGTTGTGCATGCGGTACTGAAAGCGGTGCGATCGGCCCGACACGGCCTCTGCTTTGTAGAACGCCACGGCTCGGTCGCGGTCCTCCTCGTGGACATGCTCTTCCCAGAAGCCCGGCACGAGCCAGGCGGTCTGCGGGTATCCCATCGTGGCCGCCTGAGGCGAGACATAGGTAAAGCAGTTGGCCGCCGGGTCAAATTCATAAACGATGATGTCGGTCCCTTCGACCAGAGCGCGGAAGCGGGCCTCGCTGGTAGCAATGGCCGCCTTCGCCTTCACCTGCTCGGTGATGTCGCTCTCGATGGCCATGAACCCCGTCAAATTCCCCGCCGCGTCGTGCAGGGGCAGTACCTCGATATCCAGTACATACTCCCGCCCGTATTTGCCGCGGTTTACGATCTCGACCCGGCACCCCACGCCCCCGCGCACGGCCGCCCGCATGCTCGCGGCCGCCTTGGGGTCGGTCTTCTCGCACTGGAGCAGGTGCCCGGGCACCTTGCCGAGGGCTTCTTCGAGCGTGTAGCCCGAGGTTCTTGTGAATGCTTCGTTGGTCCAGGTGATCCGTCCCTGCGCATCGGTGATGATCACGGCGTTGCTGGTGCGCCGGGCGATCTCGGCCAGGCGCTCGGAGCGCACCCCCGCCTCTCGCAGTTCGCGCGTCATGAACTCGGCGAGCAAGACCGCCTTGGCCCGGCCGGTGCCCATCGTCCACAGCACCATCGCCCCCAGTACGGTCATCGCAGTGCCGCCCAAAACGGCAAGCATCGGCGAGGCGGTATCGACCTGCGCCTCAAAGGTGGGCGTCGTGTTGAGCGTGGCCGTCCACGTTCGGCCGCCGACCGTGATCTGAGTTGTGGTTTCGAACATGCCGACTTTTCGTTTTACTTCGCCAGTGGCCCCGGTGGCATTGCTCAGGTGGCCGTCCAGATCAAAGAGTAATGCCGACTTTTCGGCGACTGTCCCGTCGAAGATATGCAAGTCAATTTGGTTTCCGACCGCCTCCGGCAGATCGGCCATCGCGATTTCAAGAACGATGGGTGAGAAGACCAGCCCAGTCAGCGCGGCCATCCGCTCGCCCGGGGTCGAGGGGTGAGTGCCAGTGCGGAAGACCGGCACGAGGTACAGAAAACCGGTATGCGCCTTGTCGTATTGCAAAAGACGGACCCGGCCCGTGATGGCGGGCTGGCCCGTGGCGATGGCCCGCTCGATGGCTTCGCGGCGGACTGGCTCGGAGCCCGCATCAAATCCCCATGACGCGCGGTTGGGCTCTAGGGGGAAGATGTGCTTGTAAATGTACAGGTCGGGAGCCAGCGTTGCCGCGGCATCGGACGAATCGATCGCGCGCTGCGAGCCCCGCGAAAGACGCACGTCAAAATCCGCGCCGTCGTCGGCACGTTCTTTGGCGATGAAGGCGTCCAGATCAGAACGCATGACCCGTTCTATAAAGCCAAACCCCAGCACGCCGGGGAAATCTCTGGGCATGTCGTGATAATCGGCGTACGACTTGAACTCCAGGCGCTCGACAGACTTGCTGGCGGCGTACATACCACGGGCACCCTTCAGCCCGTAAACCGCCTGATTGACCCGGCGCTGCACATCGCCCAGAGCATCCTTCGCCAGCGTTTGAAAGTGCGTTCGCGCCTCGGTCTGTATCGAGCCGTGGATCCGCCACCCGGCCGCCAACGACAGACCTGGCCCCAAGGCCAGCATCGTGACCACCGCGAGTTTGAGCCGCCACCCGACGGCCGCAACATCAGTGGTGTAGTTGCGGTCGGAGTTCTTCACCGCCGTTCGCACCTGCCACAAGATCACCGGCCCGGCCAGGATCGCGAGCATCGCGGCGTTAAGGATCGCCTCTGAAATGCCATGAACGCCCGGCGCGACCACCGGAATAATCGACATGACCAGCATCTCGGCCACGGCGATGACGGCAAGCATCTCGATGAAGAGGCGGACAATGCTGAGCGGTGCTTTCAAGATAAGTTCCTATTTTTTCATATCGACTGATTTCAAAAGCCGCTTAAGCGTCGGCCAGTCGATAATGGAGGTCCGCGAAACAAGAACGTGAAGCGCTCTTCTGGCAAGGTCGAAGTTGGAGGGTAGACGGATTTTGTCTATTGCTCTTTCAGCTCCTACAACCGGGTCCACATCCTATGGAATAAACCGCTGGCAAAAATGAAGAGATGCGGGGACACGCCAACACTCGAAAATCTGCACACGCGCTTCACGTTTGCGTTCCAATAACGATGCGCTCGTGGTCAATTGGAATATCTGACGGCGACATGCGTCTGGATCACTTTGTCGACTGTAAAATGTGCACATTTCGCGTCGGCCGGGGCTTGTATCGGCGGCGTAACCTGTGCGGCGGCCTTGAGATGGGCCGGGAGATGGAGAAAACAGAGTCGTGCAAAAGGGGTGTAAACAGGTGCAGAATACGGGCCAACGAGGGTAAGTAAGCGCACAATCGCGCAAGCAGGCGGACTTCTCGCGCGGGCGGTGACGTGCATTTTCGAAGTGATGACAGAAGTGTGACGTGGAGCCACGGCGGTCAACCTGCGATGCGTATCACACCCGATACATATCGCCTTCAAAACCAATTCTCGTCTGATAGAATTCATCGACATGAAAAAGCGAAACGCAAAGCCAGTGAACGTCGGGAATATCGTCAAGGTCGGCCTGACTCAGATGATGTGCGTGGAATCGCCGGCGGAGAATTTGAAGAAGCAAATCGCCGCGTTCGAAAAGGCGATCGCGCAAGGGGCGAAGGTTTTGTGTTCGCAGGAGATGTTCACGAGTCTGTATTTTTGTCAGAGCGAGGACCATCGCTTCTTCAAATATGCCGAGAGCATTCCCGGGCCCAGCACGGATGCGATGTGCAAATTGGCGAAGAAGCACGGCGTGGTGATCGTCGCGAGTATTTTCGAAAAGCGCGCGGCAGGGCTCTACCACAACACGGCCGCGGTGATCGATGCCGACGGATCGCTCATGGGCATTTATCGCAAGATGCATATTCCGGACGACCCGCTTTACTACGAAAAGTTTTACTTCACGCCGGGCGATTTGGGCTTCAGAAGTTGGAAGACCAGGCACGCGCACATCGGCGTGTTAATCTGCTGGGACCAGTGGTTTCCAGAGGCCGCCCGACTGACGGCGATGCAGGGCGCTGAAATTTTGTTCTACCCGACGGCGATCGGCTGGCACCCGAGCGAGCGCGCGGAATTCGGCAGCGCGCAGCACGATAGCTGGGAGCTGATTCAGCGCTCACACGCCGTGGCCAACGGGTGCTATGTGTGCTCGCCGAACCGCGTCGGGGTGGAAAAGATTCTCGACGCGATGGGCAAGCCCGTGAGCGAAGAGGGCATTCAATTCTGGGGCCAATCGTTTGTGGCGTCGCCCGACGGTCAGGTGGTGAAACGCGCGAGCAGCGAGAAGGAGGATCTGGTGCTCGTGGACTGCGATCTGGATCGCGTGGAGTTCAGCCGCACGCATTGGCCGTTCCTGAGGGACCGCCGCGTGGATGCGTATTCGGGCCTGAGTCAACGATTCGCCACCTGAGTCAATGATCTACTTAGATAGGCTGATTTGCTGCGCAAGAAGCGTATCGAATTCGGTCGCATCGAGGGGCAGCGCGACGCGTGTTTTCGACACGCCCGAGACCATGATCGCGTTGGCGAGTTCGACGCTCGCCAGGCCTTCCTCGGCATGAACCAGCGGATGTGAGGTGCCGGTGCTTATCGAAAGCGCGAACGCGCGAAGCAGGTCAAAGTGGTCGTCGGTATAGTCGTCGAAAGACTCGGTAACGGTCGTCGAATCGGGGGCGCGCTTCGGGCTGGTGCTCGTTCTGATGTGAGTCGACGCGGCGACCTCGGGGGTGATGATCGAAAGCGTGCGGTGCCCGTCGACGACGATCGTAGCGCGATCGCCCACGATGACGAGCTGGTTGGAAGCGACGCCTTCGCCCGTGGAGGCGATGAAGCTGGCGACGAGCTGGTCATCGAAACCGATCAGCGCGTGGACCTCGTCTTCGGTTTCAATGTCGTGATGTTTTCCGAGCGTGATGTCGGAAAAAACCCAGCGGGGAACCAGCGACTGAGCCCCGGCGAACCAGAGAAGGAGATCCAGATTATGCGGGCACTGATTGACCAACAGGCCGCCTCCTTCGCCCGCCCACGTGCCGCGCCAATCGCTGGCGGAAAAATATGCCTGCGTGCGATACCAGTCGGTGATGGTCCAGGAAATCCGCACCAGCTTGCCGAGCGTTCCAGAGGCGATGAGCGAGTGCACGCGATTCCAGATCGGCCAGGTTCTTTGGTTGAGCCCGACGGCGAATTTCAGGTCTGGTTTTTCGCGTGCGGCGTTCAACATGGCGCGTGCGTCTGTCGCACTGATGGCGATCGGCTTCTCGACAAAAACGTGGACGCCTTTGTTGAGGGCCTCCAATGCCAGCTCAGGATGGAAGCGATGCGGCGCGGCGATCACGACTGCATCAAGCTGATGATTCGAAAGCAAATCATCTACCGACGTCGCGACGAGCACACCCGCGTGCGACGACGCGAGACCGCACGCGGACTCGGGGCGAGCATCATAGACGGCGGTGAGCTTTGCGAGCGGGCTGAGTCGTTCGATCTCCGCGGCGTGCGTTCGACCGATGCCGCCGCAACCGATCAAACCCATGCGGACGCATCGCGTTCTCTCTTCACTTCCCATGCTCTTCAATGTCGTGAGTCGGGTGGTCAATGTCCAGTGAGGACAAGTTTGATCAGGGCAGAATCGACGGAAAAAGGCACTGCTTTTCTGCGGTCATCAAAGTCGCTTGCGAGCCTTGATGACGCTATCCATCGGCGACGCGAGTTTGTCGGATGTCGCACGGTCCCAAGTCAGATTGAGATGTCCCATTTTTCGCCCCGGTCGCGGCGACGATTTGCCGTACAAATGCAGCTTCACTCGCGAATCAGACGAAAGTGCTGCGGCGAAATCCGGCTCGGAAAACTTGCCGTTTTTGAACCACAAATCACCCAGCAGATTTGCCATCGCCGCGGGCAGGGATCGGCCCGTCGAGCCCAGTGGCAAGCCGGTGACGGCGCGAATGTGCTGTTCAAATTGGCTTGTCGCGGCGGCGTCCATGGTGATGTGTCCGCTGTTGTGCGGCCGAGGTGCGAGCTCGTTCACAATCAATTCACCCTGCTTTTTCACGAACATTTCAACACACATGATTCCGACGAGATCAAGCCGTTCTGCGATGCTGGTCGCGATCGATCGCGCATTGGTTTGAATCTGCTGCGAGACCGAAGCGGGCCAGATCGTGAGATCGAGAATGTGATTGGTGTGCACGTTCTCGAAGGGTTCGTAGGTCTGGATTTCGCCGCGATCGTTGCGAGCGACGATCACGCTGATTTCATGTTCGAAAGGGACGAGTTGTTCGTAGACGAATTCGGTGCCTTGTTCGATGGAGCGAATGAGCTCGGCCGGGATGGCGTTTTGGGTGGAGAGGCGAAACTGCCCTTTGCCGTCGTAGCCCAGTTCGCACGTTTTGGCGATGCCCGGGCCGAAGCGTGCGAGCAGCGCGTGAATATCGGCCGGCTGATTGATCGATGCGTAAGGCGCGACCGCGACGCCGATATTGGTCAGCGCGGCCTTCTCGCGGATGCGGTGTCGAGTGGTGTGAAGAATTTCCGGACTCGGATGGACCGGCGTGATTTCCTGGATGCCGCGAAGTGTTTCGGCGGGAATGTTTTCGAATTCGAAAGTAACGACGTCGCACAAGCGGGCGAAATTTCGGGCGGCATCGAGATCATCAAGCGGAGCGACGACGACATGGTCGGCGATGCAGGCGGCGGGAGCTTCGGCGTCCTGATCGAAAACGGCCAGCCGATACCCGAGTTGCCTCGCGGCGATCGCGGACATGCGTCCGAGCTGGCCCGCGCCGACAATGCCGATGGTCTTTCCCGGTGGGATGAATTTCACAGTCCATTGTCTAGCGAAGAAACGTCGCAACTCAAAATTACGTTCGACTCAACACAAGCGAACGAGGATTTTCTTCAAGCTTTTTTCGGTCATGCGTTGCTGGTGCATGGTCGGTTCCGTATGATCGAGAAACATGCGTCCTACCGATTACCTGAAGGTGCAGAACATCAAGGTGCCGCTCGTCTCGACGAGCAAGACCGATGCGATCCGCGAACTCATCGAGGTGCTTGCCTCAGAGGGACAGTTGACGGACCCGAAAAAGGTCCTCGACGCCGTTCTCGAACGCGAGGCCACCCGCACCACTGGCATCGGCTACGGTCTGGCGATTCCGCACGGAAAAACCCTCGGCACGTCCGGTCTGGTGATGGCGGTCGGAAAGCCCGTCACACCCATCGACTTCGCGGCTATGGACGGCAAACCCGTATCCATCATCTGGCTGCTTACCAGCCCGCCCGACAAAACCGGTCTGCATATTTCCATGCTCGCAAGGGTCAGTCGCATGATGATGGTGGATAAATTCCGGGCCGAACTTAACCGCGCTCCGACCGCACAGGCCGTGTTTGATTGCATTTCACAACAGGAAAACGAGAGCTAGCGTTCAGATGTGAGAAGCGAGTGATCGGCCGGAAAGTGACTTATAGCGCTCTCGCGTTGGTGTCCTTGGAGTCTGTCCGCGTAAGCGCGTGCATGTATGATCGAGGCTGATGATTCGTGATCAAAGCGAGGTTTCGGGCGCATTTCGACGTGTGGATGAAAATTTAGCGCAATGCAAACACCACCCTGGCGGCAAGCCTCACAATCTTAGTCAAACTATCCACCACCATGATGAAAGCGGATGGATCGAGAAGTTCGAATCATGTCCTGCGCGACGCGGCCGGCGGTGCGGGTTTGTTCCGCAGGCCTTCGTCCGTGCCGCCTCTTATCGATATTGACCTGACCGGCACGTCCGTGCTTCAGCGAATGGTAAGTCGGTTTCAGCCGATGCTGGAATCGATTTTGTGCGTCGATCGCATCAACAGGCTTCATCAGTATCACGGGTCGGGTGCTCCGACTCCTCAAGAATACATCCGTCGAATTTTCGATGCGCTGCGTGTGCACTGGCGGCTCAGTGCGGATGACCTGGCGCGAATTCCCCGAAAGGGCCCGTTGATTGTCGTCGCGAATCATCCGACGGGCGGCCTGGAGGGTCTGGCTCTGGCGTCGATCCTCCTGAGCGTTCGGCCCGATGCCAAGCTGATGGCGAATCTCATGCTTTCGCGTATTCCGGAACTCCGGGATATTTTCCTCTACGTCGACCCGTTTGGCGGCGGAAGCTCGACGGCATCGAGCACCTCGGGCATGCGGCTGGCATTGCGACACATCCGCGGCGGCGGAGCGCTGGGCGTCTTCCCCGCGGGCGAGGTCGCTCATTTTGATTTCAAACAGCGCCGCGTGACTGACCCGCAGTGGAGCGAATCCATCACACGCCTGGCGCGCATCAGCGGCGCCGCGGTGCTGCCGATCTTCTTCGAGGGTTGCAACTCAATCGCATTCAATCTTGCGGGAATGGTCAGGCCCGTACTTCGCACCGCAATGCTCGGGCGCGAGGTGTTTCGCAATTCAGGAAAGCGGTTTGGTGTTCGTGTCGGCACGGCAATTCCCGCGCGCCGCCTCGCCGAGTTCGACTCCGACGCCGCCGCAACCGAATTCATCCGCCAGCGTACTTTCGTTCTGCGACACCGCCCGGCTCAGGCGATTCCGGTAAAACCCAGCAGGCTAAAGACAGTTCCGCTGGCGATTCGGCGAAAGCTGTCGAAGCAGAAGGCGATGGAGGCGATCGTCGCTCCGGTCTCGCAAGTGTTGCTGACACACGAAATTGCCGGGCTTCCCGAGGAACAGCGACTCGTGTCGTCCGATCAGTTTCAGGTATTCTGGGCCGCCGCTCACCAGATTCCTGCGGTACTTCGAGAGATCGGTCGTTTGCGTGAAGTGACTTTCCGCGCGACAGGCGAGGGCAGTGGCAAGTCGATCGATCTCGACGCGTTTGATGAATATTATCTGCACCTGTTCATGTGGGATCCGGTGAAGCAGCAGGTCGTGGGCGGATATCGCATGGGCCGGACGGACCAGATCCTCGCCGAGCGTGGCGTGTCGGGTTTGTACACGTCGACACTGTTTTTGTTTGACCAGCGCTTGATCCACCGCGTTTCGCCCGCCCTGGAAATGGGCCGAAGTTTTGTGCGTGCCGAGTATCAGCGCAGCTATCAGCCGCTGCTGATGCTGTGGAAGGGCATCAGCCAGTACATGGTTCGCCACCCGCGCTATCGATATCTAATCGGGCCAGTCAGCATCAGCAACACCTACCAGACGATTTCAAAGGTGCTGATGGTGGAGTTTCTCCGGGCCATGCATAGTCATCTTGATCTGGCGAAACTGGTGACGGCGCGTCGGCCGTTCAGTGGACAGTTGCCTCGCGGCATGAATGTGCAGCAATCGTCCAGGACCATTGACCACGACGATCTTTCCGACCTCGTCGCCGATATCGAGCCGGATCAGAAGGGCATTCCGATTCTTCTGCGCCATTATCTCAAGCTCGGAGCGAAATTGCTGGCGTTCAACGTCGACCCGGACTTTGGCAACTGCGTCGACGGCCTGATCGTGGTCGATCTCGCCAACCCAAAAGCGCCGGTCGAGCGTTACTTCGGCAAAGAAGGTCGGCGCTGCTATCTGCAATATCACGCGACGCACGGGGTCCAACACGGGGCCGAGCAAGGGGCCGAGCAAGGGGCCGAGCAAGGGGTTCAGCACGGGGTTCAGCACGGGGCTTCGGCTGTCCACTGAGGTGGACTTAAAGCATTTCACGCTCGCGAATCACGCGCGCCCATTCGCGCTCGCCGAAGTCATGCTCTTCGTGCGGGCCTGGCGACAAGATGCCGGAGTTCTGAGATCACTGCGGTCAACGGCTTGGGTTTGAGCATGTCGTCGAGCATGCCCCCGCCTGGCAGCGCGGCCGACGCGTCACAGATGTCCGCCCATGCGACACTCTCGATGAACGGCTTCGCAAGGGCCGCGCGGTACACATGGCGTGCCCAATCCGCCTGGGCGCCGGGCGACCAGGGCACCTGCAACTGCCCGGCATGCCGCGGGTCGAGCCGACCTTCTGACCGGTCGCCCGGGTCGGGCGTATTTCTTCCCGGGCACGAAAGCGAAGTGATGAAGATCGGCTTTCCCGCGAGCGACAGGCGATCAAAAAGTGTATTGATGTCGAACAGGCTTCGCAGCGTGGAACCGGTTCTGGGAACGCCCGCTTCCAGCTCGACCGCGATGCCGTCACAGTTGACGGTCTGTCCGACGACGTCGGCATACGTCATCGGCGGGACGCCCATCGCGCTTGCGGCGTGTCGCTCGCCGAACGGGTCGCGAATGCCCACGAGCGTTCTTGCGGTGGGCAAAATCTGCTTGACCTGCCCGACGAGTTGACGAGTGAGTTCGACGGTCTGCTCGAAGTTAAGCCGAAGCGTGCCTGGAATGTTCAGGCCGCTGCAGACCGTCCAGACCGCGACGAATTTCCTGTATCGCGTGACGACGGCACGAATGAACCCGAGCATGAGCTCGCGAAACATGTCGACGTCGCGCTCATAAATCGCCAGCCAGTCGGGCAGCGAATCGTCGTGCGGATCGATGATCGGCCCGGTGATGATTGGGATGCGTTTACGCGTGAGCACGTCGATCCATTCGTCCAGTGCTTCGGTGTCGTATCGATCTTCGGCGACCTGCAACGACTTCCACGTGAACGGCACGATCGCATAGTCAAAATTCTCGCACGCGAAATCCTTTACTCGCTGATTTCGGTTGTTGACGTCGATGCAGATGCCCAGCGTGTGACGCGGAAACGCGTTCATCGCCCGGCGGCGCTGAAGCCCGAGTTCGGACCACAAGAGCGACAAGTCATCGCCCAGCACGATCGCGTCCGACAGCACCTTGTCCGCCAGTTGCGACGCCACCGAAGGCTCATGCAGATTGCACAGCGCCTCGGCGAATTGCTGCTGCAGAACACGGAAGCGGTCGACAATTTCCCGCCCCAGGTCGGTGTCGAGCAGGAGCCAGTCTTCAAGCCGCTGCAGAATCTTCATCAGACGCCCGCGCGCCAACTCGACATTCAGCACATAAGACTGCGCGCGAGGCGGGAGTCGCGTCGTCTCAAGCATCAGCGCGCTATTCATCTCTGACCCATTTGGGGAGTGGTTCCAAAGCAAGCCAAATCCCATCGCCTGATCGGTCGGCCCGAACGAAAGTCGCGCGTCGCGCCATTTCCAATCGCCCGGTGTCGGAATGGATTCAGACGCGAGCGTCGTGGGAACTGCGGGGGTGAATTGTGTGAGTCGCTGGCCGTCTTTGTAGACTTCAAAGCGGATTTGATCGGCGGTTTGTGTCACGTAGGGATCTGAAAAGCGAGATGTCGATCGTTCAACAGCTTATCGCGCTGACTTACAGCACCGAATTACTGAACCGGCTGTGTCGTGGGCGTCGTCCGAATCAGCTCTGACGGCGCAGTTGTTGACAGCTGGGGCGGCGTGATCGGTGATGGCGATGCTTCGGGAAGCGGCGAGACGATCGTGCTGCTGGGCGGAAGCACTACGCCCTGGTATTCGACCCCTGTTTCCCTGCGCTTCTGATAAATCGTGTACGGCATCGTCACGGCGTTGGCGACGAACACAGCGGGTTCGGCGTACAGGTAGTAAAATCGCTTATCGCTGTCGCGCGCTATGTACCTGAACGGGTTCCAACCCGCATCGACTGATCCGTCTTCGTACGTCGATTCAGCGACTGGCCAATCCCGAAGCTGAGTGAGCGCATCGGCCGGCGGCTCGACGGCGAGGGTCGTCGGCGTCGAAAGTCCCGGCGTCGTGCAGCCCGAAAGCGCGGCGGCGGAAAGCAGGGCGGTGGCAACAGTAAGGCGAAGCAAATGGTGTCGTGTCTGGTTCATGGGATTGCTCGGTTCAGTTAATTCACTAAGGGATATCATGTAGCTCTAATTTCAGTCATTTCTGTCGCACTATTCTCATCGACTAATCTCCTATGGATTGAATACCCGTTCCAGGTCGCGTTTCAAACCGTCTGACTTGTTGATCGTCTTGGTTTTTTTATCCGCTTCGATGGCGGCGCTAACTTTCGGACCGTAGTTAAACGGGTCTCGCAGTGCCGCGTCCTGCTTCGACGGCGTCATTCGCTCTTTCCTACTCCCATCGGTTTTAACGGTGTCGCGCGTACTGACGTCTGGCTTTGTTGAAGCGCATCCGCTCAGGAGTAGCACGCAAGCCATTGCCGAACAGCCAAAGATAAAGACGGCGCCGAACGCGATTGGTGACTGCATACACGAAGCTTTTAGAAACCCGATCATCACTCTCATCTTACACCGCTGGTGTACTCGACGCTGTAATTCGGCGCTTCTTTCACGATTGCGATGTCGTGCGGGTGAGATTCGGTCAGGCCCGCGCCGCTGATTCGGCAAAATTGGGATTGGGTCTGCAAGCTTTCGATCTTGCGTGTGCCGCAGTAGCCCATGCCCGCGCGAAGCCCGCCGACGAGTTGATAAACGAAATCGGATAATGGCCCGCGGTACGGAACGCGTCCTTCGACGCCCTCTGGTACGAACTTGCCCATCGAGGTGATGTTCGCCTGCCCGTATCGGTCCTTGCTGCCCCGCATCATTGCGCCGAGCGAACCCATGCCGCGATACATCTTGTAGCGCCTGCCCTGGTGGATGACGAGTTCGCCCGGCGATTCGTCGAGCCCCGCAAAGAGCGAGCCCATCATGCACGCACTCGCGCCCGCGGCGATCGCCTTTACCAGATCGCCCGAATTGCGAAGGCCTCCGTCGGCGATAATCGGCACGCCCGCCGCCCGCGCGACCGACACCGCCTGCATGATCGCGGAAATCTGCGGTACGCCCACGCCCGCGACGACGCGCGTCGTGCAGATCGCACCCGGGCCGATGCCGACTTTTACCGCGTCCGCGCCCGCTTCGATCAGGTCTTTCGTGCCTTGAGCGGTGGCGACGTTGCCCGCGATGACTTGAATGTCGAAGCGACGTTTAATTTCGCGCACGGTCTCCATGACGTTGGTGCTGTGGCCGTGGGCGGTATCGACGACGATGACATCGACCTCGGCCTCGATCAGCTTCTCCACGCGCGCCATGTCGTGAACTCCCGTCGCCGCCCCGACGCGAAGTCTGCCCCGGACGTCTTTACAGGCGTTTGGAAACTGATGGTGTTTGTCGATGTCACGCATCGTCACCAGCCCGGCCAGTGCGCCGTTTCGATCCGTCAGCAAAAGCTTTTCGACCTTGGTTTTGTAAAGAAGGCGCTCGGCGTCATCGAGCGAAATCGTATCGGCCGCGGTGACGAGGGCTTCGCGGGTCATGACCTCGCGAATCAGTCGGGCGTCGTCCTCCTGATATTTTAAATCGCGCCGCGTGAGGATGCCGACGATTTTGGGCGGCTGTTCGTATTGCCTGAGACGCGCGACGGGCGTGCGCGTCGGGTCGGCAACCGCCAGCGCCTTGGCCTGCTGTCCCTCGACGATTGGGATGCCCGAGACGTTGTACTCACGCATGATTTGCCGCGCCTGGCCGATGGTGGCGGATGGGGGCAGGGTGATCGGGTCGGTGATGACGCCGTTCTCGCTTCGTTTGACCTTCTCCACTTCGCGTGCCTGTTCGGCGATCGGCAGATTCTTGTGAATGATCCCGATGCCGCCTTCTTGTGCCAAAGCGAT